>JANXUC010000003.1 GCA_025352065.1 Acidobacteriaceae bacterium
TTGAATCCATGCTGGATCTTCTTGCTTTTAGCAATAGTCAGCGCGAGTGGCGTTACTGCCGGTTTTGCCGCTAGTGAAAAGCGCAAGGTTCTTGGTTCGAGAGGTGGCAAAGTAAGCAGGACAGCTGCTGTCGATCAGCTAGCCTCGGAACCGGAGATCGTTCACACCGCGGGGCACGGATTGTACGCAGTTTGACGTCTGCGCAGCCAACCTCTGCGAATGCACAGATGCGGAGTTCATCCGCAACCATTACCAAAAACATCCGCCGAGGGACAATAGTTGAAACCCTTTGAGTCTGACGGAACCTTTCACCGCATCGCCGCGGGAGCGGGACTTCGCCGGACCGCAGTTGAAGATTTGTCTTTGGCCCAATCGGAAGTCTTTTTTCGAACGGAGAACTCATGAGTCGATTACGCATTTTGCTTTTGGCGCCGAATTGTGATCCGAAGTCTATCAGCATTCCCTTTGTCACGTACTCTCATGCGGCAGCCCTCGCCGAACTCCATGACGTTGCTTTGGTAGTCGGATCTCCCGTTGCGGACCACGTGCGCAGCGCAAACGCGAAGTTTCGCACCATCGAGGTAGTCTGGATGCCAACGTTAGAGCGTATCTGGGACTGGAGCTTCCGGAGGATCTTCAAATACAACTACGACAGTCAGGTGTTGACCGCGTTCAGATATCCCTTTTCCATCGCTTTTGAATGGTTTGCGTGGCGACAATTGCGCCACCGCATCCTTGCGGGCGAGTTCGATGTTGTTCTGCGCCTCATCCCAATGTCGCCGGCAATGCCGAGTCCGTTCGCTTTTTTCCTGCGCAAAGGGCCTATACCCTTTGTCCTTGGGCCGCTCAATGGTGGATTGCCCTGGGTTCCGGGTTTCAGGCAGCTCGAAAATCAGAAGGAATGGATTTATAGACTGCGAGATGTCTATCGATATCTGCCGTTCGCTCGCTCCACGTATCGCAACGCGGCGGCGATTATAGCTGCTTCGTCGCAGGTATGCTCCGAGTTCGCCAAGTATCGCGACAAAGTGTTTTTTGTCCCGGAGCCCGGCATCGCTCGATCACTGTGTTTCGGTGACTCGCGAAATCCCGAGCCTTCTGCCAAGCTTGAGTTGATTTTCGTTGGCGGGTTAGTTCCCCGGAAGGCTTGTGATATTGCTCTGCGCGCCGCGGGCCCCATTTTGCGAAGCGATTTAGCGCGCTTCACCGTAATCGGTGATGGCCCGGAGCGCAACCGCCTGGAGGAGTTGGCGAGATCACTTGGAATTCAGAAGTCTGTTACCTTCTGTGGCTGGCTTTGCCATGCGGAAGTCCTGGAGCGCCTGCGATCTGCTGATGTCTTCCTGTTTCCATCGCTTCGTGACAATGGTGCAGGCGTGGTTTTTGAAGCCCTCGGCTCTGGCGCTGTACCTGTCGTCGTGGACTTTGGCGGACCCGGAGATATCGTTCATTCAGAAGTTGGGTACAAGGTACCTATTACGAATGAGAGTGACATCGTAGCGCAGATGGAAACGATTCTGACGGAGTTGGCCCACAATCGGGATCGTGTCGAGCGGCTACGGCAACAAGGAATGGCCTACGTGCGGGAATGCCTAACTTGGGAGGCGAAGGCACAGGCCACCACTCGAGTCCTGAATTGGGTTTTGAGGCGGGGGCCAAAGCCAGAGCTTACACCGCCTAAGATCGTCCAACCGAACGGGCAAGTCATCTTGAGAAGAGTAGCTGCGCAGGTCAGGACGGCGAGCGATGGACATCAACTTACTGCAGAGGCCTCAACCGTGACGAATCATCTGAATGATGAACTCAGGCCCTAGTAATGTCCGACCCCTTGAGGAGAAAACATGAATGTCACTATCCGGAGAATGCTAACAGCAAATAGGCTATCACGACTACTCTACTTCGCGGCACGGCAGGCGTACCATACCCGCCGGGTGGCGAGACGCGCAGGGCGATATTTCCGGAACGCCGACGAATTCAAGAAGGCCCTTGGTGCCTACGGGGTGGCCGCACAGCTCGATCTCCGCACCGCGGACGGCCATACAATCACAATAAGGCAGAACTGCGGCGATGCGATGACCGTCGCTGAAATCTTTCTGGACGATTGTTACGTCCGCGACCTCACTCTCCCCCCCCAACCCGGTCATTATAGATATCGGCGGCTTTATCGGCGACTTTTCCTTGTACGCGGTGAAGCGTCTCAACGCGCGCAGAGTGGTCGTTTGTGAACCCTCGCCGCGGAATTGGGCACTGCTCCTCAAGAACATTGCCAACAACGGCTACCAAGATCGGATTGAGCCGGTGAACAAGGCGGTTACGGCGGATGGCGGAAATGCGATGATGAATATTGATGCACCTGATGAATACCAGTGTATGGTCTCCGCCTACTGTCCAAGCGAGAAGCCGTTGAGCGCCGTTTCCGGAATTTCCCTGGGTCAGCTTCTCGGGGACCACGCCGTCGAAAGTGTCGATCTATTGAAGATAGACGTCGAGGGCGGAGAATATGCAATTCTCGCGAGCACGCCGGCCGAGGTGTTCAGTCGCATCCGAAATCTCGTTTTTGAGTATCACGATATCGGTGGGAGCTGGGCCAAGCTGGAGAGCGTGAAGCAGCGGCTTCACCACGAAGGGTATGCTCTGCACATGCGTCAGGGTCTCGTATCGGCTTCGCGGCCGCGAGGCTATCATGGGGCTTTGGGCTTGGTCTACAGGATAGTACGAAGGCGGAGATGGCCATGGCCGAAGGGTCAGGGGCCGCGGCCTTGTACTTCGGTGTCTGGTGCTCACTGCGTTAAGGTGCTAAAGTTCCCTCACGACGCAAAAATGTCTTCGTTGGAGGCCAGAGGTAATGAGGCACGACTTTTCGCATCTACTCCCCCTTGTCTCGATATTGCTATTATTTTCTGCACTTTCGCACGGGCAGGCATGGTCCGGCATCCTCGCTCCAACGCGGGCTATAGATTGGACCTATGCGGGTGTACCCGGAGGCATTCCCTCTGGCTCCTGGCCAAACTGTGTCACTACGGCCTGCAACACCGCATTCTCGACTCCAACGGCCGCGAATATCAATTCCGCTTGCGCTGCAGCCCCTAATAACACTGTTGTACGTATTCCAGCCGGTTCAATCAACCTGAGCGCGTCGATTCATTGCAATCGAAGCAACGTAGCGCTGAGAGGTGCTGGCCCAACACAGACTACCGTCACACTGAACGGTGGTAACATCCTGATGGGCAATGGAAGCGGCGGACAGGGAAGTGCTCCTGGTGGCCTTGGCTCAACAGGACTAAGCACTCTGCGCCTAGCCAGTACCGTGTTGACCGTAGGTAGCACGTCGGGGATGTCAGCAGGACAAATCGTAGCTATTTACGAAGCCAACCCTAGCTACGTCAATGCTAATGGCTACTCGGGTAACGAAAACGCGACTTGGTGCCCTAGTGCGTCGCTGAATTTCTTCGGCTGCAGCACTCGGGCAATGGCTGAAATGGTCAAGATCGTCAGCGTTGACAGCGGCACCCAGATCACCATAGCTCCTCCTGGTCTGTCAAAAACATACACCTCGGGATTGACGCCACAGGTGTTCTACTGGAGCACGAGCGGAGTTTATAGTTACGACGGTGTTGAAAACATGACTGTCAATGCATCGGGTACGGACTTCGGAGTGGCTTTCATATTCTGCAACTTCTGCTGGGCCAAGAACCTCGCGGTGATCCACATCGCTCGCGCCGGAATTTACTCCTTAATCTCATATGGAGACGAAATTCGCGACAGCTATGTGTCTGCATCGAACAGCCCCGGCGCCCCTACCGAGTATGGTCTGGAGCTGGACCGAGCGTCTCTGGCGAAAGTAGAAAATAACATCTTCTTCGGAATCACGTCGCCCCTCGTGCGCGAATCCGATTACGGAAATGTGATCGGATATAACTACACGCTGAACACGGCTACCGACAACGTCTTTCCCACTCTTGATACACACCGCTCGCACTCTTACGACACTCTGTACGAGGGCAACGTAACATCTAAAATCCAATGGGACTTCGTTTGGGGATCAGGATCGCATCACACCGCATTCCGCACCTATGCTAGAGGGATGGATCCGAACAAGCACAATTACCGCGTGGCGGTCGAAGCGGACGCCTATCACAGATACACGAATGTCGTCGGAAACGTTCTTGGCGATCCCACGATCCAGACACACTACGAATGCTCTCTCTCGAATAACACCGGATCATCGGATGTCCTCATTTATGATCTCGGCTGGGCCAACGGCTGCAATTATACGTCGGCGAACTACGATGCGACTGTCGAAAGCAGCCTGGTGCGTTGGGGCAATTGGGATGCGGTAACCTGGAAAGCCAATGGCAACACGAATGGCATACGTTATTGCACCGGATCAGGAGCCGGCAATCCAGCCTGTACTGTTTCCGAAACGGCGAACACCGACCCGACCTTCCCTGGCTTTGCTAGCCCGAGCACGACTTTTCCCGCTTCGTTTTACACTGGGGTAACGTCGGCGCATCCTTCCTGCGGCACTGGGCTCTCGTTCTGGAAGGATCCTTCCACCGGAACATGTCCACCGTACCCACCCATTGGCCCGGACGTAGCCTGTACCACGAATTGCATTGCCAATACCGCAAATCACGCAGCTATGATTCCCGCACAGCTGTGCTACGCCAACACAGCAAAAGACGGCAAAGGGTTTCTGACGGCTTTCGACGCCAATGCGTGTTATGCAAGCGATTCGTCTTCGTCGAGTCCGAATCCCCCGTCAGGGCTTGTGGCTACGCCCCACTAAATTGGATTCGAACTCCTCGGCGTGTTATTGTCGGCGGGTGGCGTACAACCTCCGCAGAGGCGCCAATCTGACGATCATTGATTCGGGCGAAATGAGCGAGCCTTTCCACAATTCGGAGGCATCAACGCGTCTGGCTCAGAAGATACGAAATACCTTGCGGGGACTGGTCCAACGCTACGCCCCACCCAGCATCAAAAGACATTTATGGAACCGCGAATTCTCAACTGGGCGGTGGACCTGCCTCGAGAGGACTGTTGGCGAAAGCGTTCATTTGCAGGTTGAAAAGTATGCTAACCAGGGCGGTATCCTTGATTTGGGCTGTGGTCCAGGAACCATCAGCGTCGAGCTGAACCCGGAAACCTATAGTTTCTATACCGGCGTGGACATCTCAGACGTGGCCATCCAAAAAGCCAGAACGAGAGCCTTGGAGGCAGGGCGCGGGGACCGTAACGAGTACTGTCAGTCCGACATTCTTACTTATACGCCGACGCGGCAATACAACGTAATTCTGTGTGGCGACTCAATCTACTACGTTGCAAACCGGCAAATCGTCCCCATGTTGTGCCGCTATTCGACGTATTTAACAAAGCAGAGTGTTTTCATTGCTAGAATATTCGACGTGAGCGGCAAACTTCGGCACACTCTCGACATCGTTGAGAGCCACTTCGATGTCGTCGAAAAACACATTCACGAACAGACGCAGATGTGCATCATTGTGTTTCGACCCCGCACCTGAAGCAGCTGGGCACTTCCTCGTCTTTCTACTGTCTCAGTACTGTTTTCGGTTCTATATCTCAGTGCGGTGATTGCACTGCACCTGAGCTTCTCGCTCCTTTCTACCAGTTGCGGGTTGACCTGAACCTCTGTTTCCGGACAAAGCTGAGTATGATTTCAGCGAAAGAAAGGGGAAGCGGGTATGTCGAGGAGTAGGCACACAGAAGCGCAGATCGTCGGGGTGTTGAAGCAACTGGAAGCGGGCGTAAAGCGGAAGACGTGGCGCGGGAAGCGGGTGTGTCGAAACACACGATCTACGCCTGGAAAGCGAAGTACGGAGGTATGGATGTGAGCGAGGTGTAGGACGCCAAGCAGTTTCGAAATTAGAACACAATGCGGCGGAAGCTGGTGGCGGATCTGAGTTTGGACAAGGAAGCGTTGCAGTCGGTGATCCGAAAAAACGGCTGGAGCTCGCGGCGCAGAGAGTGCCTGAACACTTGTTGGTTTGCAACGTTGCTCGAAGCGAAGCAGATGATCGAGGCTTGGCGGCGGGAATACAATGAGAGTCGTCCTCACCGATCTCTCGGAGAGAGGACACCGAGCGAGTTCGCCAGTCAGTTCGCGGGTAGCCGGGAACTGACTGCAAGCTAAACCAGCCGGAGACTAACTCTAGGCTTGATCCAAAAAGACTGGTCCGATCAAAGAGGCGTTACAATTATTTTCCACCTAGTACTAAAGATCGGGCCTGGTCAGCACGACTAAGCACGGCCCAGACAGGAAGCCGCAAAATGAGCAAGACTCGCGAGAATGTTGTGAAAGCCAGTGTAAGCGACGCAACTGTCTCGGTGTCCGGGGATGGTAAAGAACCTCTGGTTTCGATTCTGATTCCCGCTTACAACGCGGAGCAGTTCATTGCGGACACAATCCGTTCTGCGATCAATCAGACTTGGCCGCGGAAGGAGATCATCGTCGTTGACGATGGCTCCAGGGACAATACCGTTGCCATTGCGAGGCGGTTCGAATCACGGGGTGCGAAGGTTGTTCAGCAGAAGAATCAAGGTGCTGCCGCCGCGAGAAATGCAGCGTTCTCCTTGAGTCATGGAGATTACATCCAGTGGCTGGATGCGGACGATTTGCTCGAACCAAACAAGATTGCGGGACAAATGCGAGCCTTCAAGGAAGGAATTGGGAATCGGATCCTTCTTTCGTCTCCTTGGGCGCGCTTCATGTACCGTCCGTCGCGCGCGCAATTTGTTCCTAGCGCTCTGTGGGCGGACCTCTCGCCAATCGAGTGGTTGATGCACAAGATGGGCGAGAACGTCTTCATGCAGACGGCGACATGGCTAGTGAGCCGCGAACTTACCGAAGCCGCTGGTCCGTGGGATACACGCCTGCTCGGCGATGATGACGGTGAATACTTCTGCCGGGTATTGCTGGCCAGTGCTGGCGTGCACTTCGTGCCGGGCGCGGGCGTGTACTACCGCGCTTTCGGTTTCAACAGTCTCAGCTACATCGGGCGCATTCCGCAAAAAGTTGAAGCCCAATGGCTGTCGATGCAGCTGCACATCCGTTATCTCAGATCGTTGGAAGACAGCCCGAGAGTTCACGCAGCCTGCATGCAGTATCTGCGCGGTGCAATGAACTATTTTTACCCTGAGAGGCTTGACATATTTCGCCAAGCCCAACAGTTGGCGGCGGAGCTTGGAGAAGAGCTGCAGGTTCCGGAGCTTTCCTGGAAATACGCGTGGATTCAGAAGTTGTTTGGATGGGAACTCGTTAAACCAGTTCAGGTGCGCGTGGGCAAGTTTCGATGGACGGTGGCGGCGGTCCTCGACAAGGCTCTCTACCGCATCGAGAGCCGCAATGGACAACCGGGTATAGAGTAGGCGGCGGCGAGCATTAGTCCGCAGATTTCAGTAATCAGAAGACTTTAGGAGAATAAATGGCGAGTACTACGGCTTGCGTCGGTAAGGAACTCCGTACGGAAAATCAGCGTGCGGCAGTGAAGTCCCAGTTGATCGATTCGATGCGCCGGTTGTTCGACTGGTTAGAGAAGAACGATTACCGCGGCTACGACGCCTTCGATGGTTTGAATGCACGGTTCGTGCGGCCGCTCACCTTCGAGACGAAGTTCCTTCGAACGGTTTTGCAGCAGGCAGTTCGGCGGTTTCCCCTGAACCTGCGTCCGCTGCTGGGAGTTGCCAAAGGACATTCCACCAAGGGAATGGGTTTTTTGGCACGCGGTTTCATCCGGCTGCACGAGGCGACCGGTGAAGGGAAGTGGGCAGAAAAGGCAGAGTATGCTCTCCAGTGGTTAATCGAGAACCAATCGAAAGGGTATTCAGGAGCTTGCTGGGGCAACCACTTCGATTACCAGTCTCGAAGTTTCTATCTCCGCAAGGGTGTACCTACAATTGTTTGGACTTCCTTGATCGGCCATGCCTTCCTCGACGGGTACGACCATTTCAAGAAAGGGCAATACCTGGATATTGCCGTCAGCGCGTGCGAGCACATCATGCGCGATGTCGACAAGTATCCCAATGGAGATGGGGTCTGTATCAGCTACGTTCCCGGGCAAAACAGCCAGGTGCACAACGCCAATACGCTCGGGGCAAGCCTCCTAGCGCGGGTGTACTCGTGTACGGGAAATGAATCGTATCGGGAATTGGCGCAGAAGGCGATTCAATATACTGCCCATTGCCAACGGCCGCATTTCTCGTGGTACTACGGAGAGAAGGCGAACCTGCGCTGGGTCGACAACTTCCACACGGCATATGTATTGGACTGCTTCAAGCACTATTCTGCCGCTACGCACGACCGTCACTACGACGAAATCATCATGCGCGGGTATGAATACTGGAAACAGACATTTTTCCTGCAGGACGGCGCGCCCCGATATTACGACCACAAGACTCTCCCGATTGATATCCAATGTAGTTCGCAAGCGATCGACACTCTGGTGTTTTTCTCGGATCGCGATACTGAGGCTCTGTCCCTGGCGGTGAAAGTTGCTCAGTGGACGATTGAGAATATGCAGGACCGCTCAGGGTATTTCTATTACCGGCGGTACTCCTCGTGGTTGGTCAACAAAACTCCTACCTTGCACTGGGGCCAGGCGACGATGATGTGCGCCCTAGCCGGCCTGTACAAATCCCTGTAGAACAGCAATCGGTTTCTGTGAAAAAGAGAACTCTGATTATTGTTGAGAACCTACCCGTTCCGTTCGATGGGCGTGTGTGGAAGGAAGCATGCGCGCTTCGCGATGGCGGCTACGAAGTCGCCGTTTTATCGCCACGCGGCAAAGGCTATACGAAGAACCATGAAGTTCTGGACGGCGTGCATATCTATCGGCATCCGATGCCGAAGGAAGGCAACACACCCTTTGGCTATCTGTGGGAGTACGGGTGGGCGCTGTTCTGGGAGCTTCTATATTCCTGGTGGGTTTTTCTGACCCGTGGATTTCATGTCATTCAGGGCTGCAATCCTCCGGACAACATCTTCATCGTGGCACTGCCTTTCAAATTGTTTGGCGTGAAGTACATCTTCGATCATCACGATGCCAATCCGGAGCTGTACTACTCGAAGTACGAACGCCACGACTTCTTCTACAAAACTCAAGTCTGGCTGGAGAAATTGACGTATCGATTCTGCGATGTGGTGGTGGCGACCAACGAGAGCTACAAGGCACTCGCGGTGAGCCGGGGCAAGCTCGATCCGCAAGATGTGTTCGTAGTTCGGAATGGGCCGGACCTGGAGACGTTCAAACTCGTGCCTGGAAAGCCCGAGTTGAAGTATGGTAAAGCGTATCTGGTCGGTTATGTGGGGACGATGAGCATCCAGGAAGGGTTGGATATTCTTATCGACGTGGCCGCCCACATAAAAGAACAGGGACGAGGAGACGTCCACTTCACATGCGTTGGCGGCGGCCCGGGACTCGCCGGATTGCGCGCGATGGTGAAGGAGAAGCAGTTGGGAGACACGGTCGATTTCACCGGACGCGTTCCCGACAATGAATTGCTGGAAGTGCTCTCGACTGCCGATCTTTGCGTCAATCCAGACAAGCCGTGTGAGATGAACGATATCTCCACTATGATCAAGATCATGGAGTACATGGCGCTCGGCAAGTCGATTGTCCAATTCAATCTGAAGGAAGGACGATACAGCGCCGGCGAGGCATCGCTCTATAGCGATAATCACGATCTGGTTACGGATTTCGCGAACAAGATTCTCTGGCTGCTGGACCATCCCGAGGAACGCCGCAGGATGGGCGAGTTTGGGCGTCGCCGAGTGGAAGAGAAGTTGGCCTGGAAGTTTTCAGTGGCGAACCTGCTCGCCGCGTACGAGCGTGCATTCGAGAAGCGGCGATGAGTCGTTCTGCGATGCTCGATCGAATGGCTCTTGCCGAGTCGGAAAGTCCATCCCATGAGGTGACGCGGTCGGGATTGACGAGCACAGTTCCTGTGGCGCTGTATACAATCGATCCGCTGTCGGATAT
>JANXUC010000027.1 GCA_025352065.1 Acidobacteriaceae bacterium
GCTCAGGGTCTGTCTCCATCCGGGGAAGATCTTCCGCTGTATGTATTGTCGGCGGGTCTGCCTTGAATGGCAATCAATCTGCACCTACGCTACAGGTACGAAAGATCAATCTAGAGTCATGCACTGGCGGGAAGAAAAAATATTGCTGAAAATAACTAATAGGAAGCAAAAGACTTCTGGGAAACTACTCGGTCCAGCGACGGAACAGCAAAGACCCGTTGGTGCCCCCGAATCCGAAGGAATTCGAAAGCGCGTACTCCAGATTCTGCGTCTTCCGTGCCACTTTCGGCACATAGTCCAGATCGCAACCTTCGTCCGGATTTTCCAAGTTAATCGTCGGTGGCAGGATTTGATCGCGCAGCGCCAGCACCGTAATACCCGCTTCCAGACCACCCGCACCACCTAGCAGATGCCCGGTCATGGATTTCGTCGAGCTCACCGCCAGGTTGTAAGCGTGATCGCCAAATGCGCGCTTGATCGCAATCGTTTCCAGCCGGTCGCCAATATCCGTCGAAGTCCCGTGGGCGTTGATGTAGCCAATTTGCTCCGGAGTAATCTTCGCGTCGCGCATCGTGTTCATCATCACGCGAAACCCGCCTTCGTGGTTCGGCGCCGGAGAAGTAATGTGATATGCGTCACCGCTCATGCCATAGCCCACAATCTCCGCCATGATCTTCGCACCACGAGCCTTGGCCATTTCTAGTTCTTCCAGAACCACAATGCCAGCGCCTTCGCCAACAACAAATCCGTCGCGATCCTTATCCCATGGCCTGCTCGCCCGCTCCGGATCATCATTTCGCGTGGAAAGCGCCCGCATCGCCGCGAATCCGCCGACGCCCATTGGAGTAATCGCAGCCTCGGTGCCCCCAGCAATCATCGCGTCCGCGTCACAGCGTTGAATGATCTTGTAAGCATCGCCAATCGAATGCGCACTGGTCGTGCAAGCTGTAGCGGTAGCCTCGTTCGGCCCCTTCGCTTGAAACCGCATCGACACATGCCCCGCCGCCAGATTCACAATCGACGCCGGAATAAAGAACGGAGAAATCTTTCGCGGACCACCCGCTAGCAGCGCCGCATGCTCGCGTTCAATCACGTCAAACCCGCCAATGCCCGACCCAATATGTACGCCCACTCGCTCACTCAACTCAGGCGTCACCACCAGGCCAGACATCCTCATCGCTTCATCCGCCGCCGCAATCGCTAGATGGATGAAGCGACCCATCTTCTTAATTTCTTTCTTCTCGATAAAGTTCAACGGATCGAAGCCCTTGACCTCCGCGGCGATCTGGCACGAGAACTCAGCAGCGTCAAAGTGCGTGATCTTCGCCACCCCACTCTTCCCCGCCAGCACGTTCTGCCATACCACGTCCGAGGTGTTCCCCACCCCGCAAATCAGGCCAATCCCTGTAACCACGACCCGTCTCGACAAGACTATTTCCCTGCCTTCGCGTGCTTGCCAATGTAGTCCACGGCGTCCGCAACGGTGCGAATCTTTTCCGCGTCCTCATCCGGAATCTCAATGTCAAACGACTCTTCGAACGCCATCACCAACTCAACGGTGTCCAGCGAATCCGCGCCCAAATCGTCCACAAACGATGCGGTCGGCGTAACTTCGCCTTCATCCACACCCAACTGCTCCACAATGATCTGCTTTACCTTATCGTCAACGGCTGCCATGTTTTCCCCTCAGTGTTGTAAAGTTTAGATACCCAAAGCCCAAATTTGATGCAAGACGGAACCCCTAGTGTAAGGGTGCAGGGAAAAGATGTAAAGAAAGCGAACAAGATCATGTAGTGCGGACACTCTTGTCCGCGAGGTTTTGACTTTGCGCTTGGTCCGGGATGTCCGAATCTCAAACCCCGATGTCGACGAAGCAAAAGCTGCTGGCCTGCGCCGCATCAATGGCCTTCAAAATCTTCGGAGAGCCTGCGGTGACAAGACTGCTTCGATTGGAGCTCAAAACCACTAGAGCAATGTTGCGGCCAGACATGTTCTGCTGATAGTTCAAGCCCTGGTCGGCCGTGACGATGACATCGAAGCCTTCCGCCTCCGCTGCCGTAACCAGTTCGCCGTTCGACTTGCCCGCCCACCCTTGATAAGCGGTTGTGACAACCGTATGCCCCACCAGCAGGAGCCGCAGCTTTTGCGGCAAGTTCTCATCCAGCAAAATCCTCTTCGACATTATGGGTGTGGCTCAACGCTGCGAGCGATGAAATCCAGCAGCAAAGTGATCTGCTCTGGACGCACAGTGGGGAATTCCTCAGCCAGTTCCGGAACGCTTAATTCACCCAAATTGTTCAAGATGGCCGTAACCGGCACTCGCGTGCCGCGAAACACCCAAGCCCCGCCCTGCGTGTCTGGATTGCTTTCCAGGACGGAGCAATGTGACCAATCGATGACGGTTTGTGAGGGCGCCATTGCCATTTGGGGTTTATCTCCTGCCTTTGCTTAATCCTAGTGGAATCTAGCGGCGTAGCCAAGCCCGATTGAGTTGCCGATACGCACGTTTGCAATCGCCCAAAAGCTCTCATGGTAGAGCGGCGCTTTAGCGCCCGCGTAAACCGCTAAGAAGACTCGGGCTTCAGCCCCCGAGGTAAGTGTCTTCTCATCCATACCCCCATCCAGATTTGCCATTCCGGGCAACCCGAGGGATCTGCTTTCCCGCGCCAATCAGAAGCCATTCTTTCTCATTTCCCTAATGGTAGTGTTTATGTTACTATTCGTTAAATGATCGCCATTCGCGAATATCAGGACCGTGACGGCCATAGTCCTTTTTCCGAGTGGCTCAAGAACCTCAACGCAGAGGCCGCGCGAAAGGTAACGACTGCGCTCTACCGTATCGGACTTGGGAACTTCTCGCATGTCAAAAGCGTGGGCTCCGGTGTTCTTGAATGCAAGATCAACTTCGGACCAGGTTACCGCGTCTATTTTGGCAAAGACGGCGAGAGCCTCGTCCTCCTTCTGGCAGGAGGAACCAAGCAACGCCAGCAGAACGATATTCGCCATGCAATAGAACGTTGGGACGATTACAAGAGCAGAAAAAAACTGGGCAAAGAGGAAGACGAGGAATAAACATGGCTCTAACAAGAGACTTCCGGGAAACCGTTCAGGCACGCGTGCAAAGCGATCCGGCCTTTCGCAAAGGACTCCTCACGGAAGCTATCGAGGGTCTTCTCTCCGGCGAGGTCGCGCTCGGCAAAGAGCTCTTGCGTGACTACATCAATGCCACCGTTGGATTCCCGCAGCTGGCCGGGCACACCAAACTCCACGTCAAGACCCTGCACCAAATGTTTGGCCCCAACGGAAACCCGACCGCCAACAACCTGTTTGCAATCGTTGCGTACTTGCAACAAGCGGAAGGAGTCCGCTTCGAAGTGCGCCCCAAGGCCGCCGCTGCCAGCAGAAATAGATGACGGGCGCTAGGCCGGGGCGTCTTCACGTTACGGAAATCTCTTAGTCAACGTGGTAGAGTGGCGCTTCAGCGCCGCGTAAGCCGCCAAGAAGACTCGGGCTTCAGCCCCCGAGGTCAGAGAGTATAAGCCCCGCAACCGCAACACCAGACTGAAGATGAAAAACACGGGAAAATCCGTTCTCACCGTTCGGCGATGAACCATTCGAGTTGCTTTCTTATTAAAACAGTTGATTCCGACGGAGCACGGTCTAATGCACCGGAGAGCCTTTCAATCTGCATTCTTGTGGGACTGGGGAAGCTGCGATTGAACTGCCGTTGCCACCGGGTGACGTACTGCCCAGCGAGGTTTTTTAGTCCTTCCACATCGGTACCAAGCGCTTCTACGAGGTAGCTTATGCTTTCCCATTTGCTAAGCTTGGAAATCACGAAAAGGGCGTTCCGTCGGACATGCAACTCCGGCTCAGTCGAAAAAATCTCCCAGATACGCTCGCCAGCAACAAGATACAATGCCCTGCACAGCCCTTTCCTCGCCTCCCAAGATACGCTTCGCGAATGATCTGAAAGACAGTACTCGAAAACATCTACAAATTTGTCGGCATGGAGTTGAGCCAGTGCGCGTACCGCCGCCCGTCGAATTCTTGGCATATCGTGGGATATCTGCGACATCACGAGATCAACATCCTCTCGAGAACCCGTTTCTCCCAACCCAGCTAGGGCCGGGTACAAATCAGCAGAATCGCCTGCCCTGAAAGCTTCAAGATAGAACCCCCTCAGGTCGAAGGCCGATCTCTTTCCCAATTCAAATTGCGCGTAGCCTCGTACCAAGGGACTCGAATCCAGTAGAGCCTGTTTGAACCACGAGCCTGCCATGTCGGTGAGACGCTCAGAGCAGACTCGCAGGACTTCTCGCCGAACCGACGGAACCCTGTCATTCCTGGCGCGTGAGAGTAAGCGAGTCATCGGTTCCGTGTCTGAAGAAGAGCTCTCTTTAATGCCTTGCAATCGAATCGTTGGGTCCGAATCAGAAATTGCTTTTTCGATTACGAGCGGTCGATCTCGGCGTTGAGGGTCAAACGCTAGTCTGTAGCAAGCTCGCTTGGTGTGCTTGTCCGGAGAATCTAGTCCGGCCCGGATAGCTTGCCGGCCGTCAGTGCTCTTCAGGAAATCATCGATTGCGTGCACAATTTCTTGGTTGCGCCCCCGGCCAGCGATTCGAAGCCGTTCCAAAAGAGCAATGTTTTCAACAAAAAGGGACGCATAGTGCTTGGTTAAGCGCGCTCTCACCATGGAATCAGCCGCATTCCTAACCTCAGATACCCAATCATTGAGCCGCAAGAGCAAATACGGCAGCTCCGACCCGTCGTCTGTATCGACGAGTGCTCGAAGCGCCTCTTGTCGCACATAACCGCTGTTATGAAACGTGGCCAATCCGAGCGCAATCGCGAACGCAGGGCCGAGATTTCTCAAACGACCTACTTGATCGGGCTTCAACTCAGTCCATGAAGCAGGGTAAAGCCGCCAATACGGCGACCATTGTCCGGCAATTTGTTCTAACCAAGGCAGGTCACTGGGGCTTAACGTTTGAACCAATGATTGAATTGCTTTCAATGCCGCTGACGCAACCTCTCGGTTACGATCAAGCAAAAGAGAGGCAATGTGTGGGATCGCCGCAGCTTCGTTCGCGTCGCCGATGAGTGCGAGCGTAACTATTCTGTGCCTTGCAGCCCGCTCCCAGAACGAGAGCGGCTTGTACAATGAGTCGATAAGCAACTTTGTCTCATTCGCGAGTGACCTCGGCATCAGCCGATTGTAACGCCGCGAAAGGCGTCGCAGAATCCTTCTTATCCCGGATCACCCGCTAAACGACCCGCCGTCCCAGTTGCTCCCAAATATATCCCTTGCCATCAAACTTCTTCCCCGTGCTCGCACCAGACATATACCGAATCTGGCCGAAGATTTCCCCTCGAACCATAGGCGGTCATAGTTCCCAACCATCGCCCATGCGACGCCGGCCTTTCGGCTCGCCGCCGCAGATTCACTTCTCTTTAGTCCCACCAATGTTCGCAGCCAGAACATAACTCGTACTCCTCCCCCCTCCAGGACTACGTACAAGGATTCCACGCTTTACGAGCGCCAGCACATCCCGCAGCGCCGTATCCTGCGAGCACTTGGCGAGCTTGGCATATTTCGATGTCGTGAGGTTTCCTTCCAAACCATCGAGCAGGCGGGTCAGCACGAGACGCTGGCGTTCGTTAACCGGAATGCCAGCGGGAGCATCGGCAACCGCCTCCCAAAACCGGGCCTTCGCCAGCACCGCACTCAGCGTTGTCTGCGCGCTGTCGATGGCTCGACCCATACACGCCAGGAACCACTCGATCCATGGCGTAATGTCCAACGTTCCACCCTGCGCGGCTTCAAGGATTTCGTAATAAGCTGTACGCTCGTGCCGAATCTGCGCCGACATACTGTAAAAGCGCTGCGAACTATTTTCGGAACGCGCCAGAGCCATATCGGCGACGGCGCGGGCGATGCGTCCATTGCCATCGGCAAAGGGATGAATGGTGACAAACCAAAGATGCGCGACTGCCGCCTGCAGGACTTGATCTCCCACGATTGGGCCGGAAGCTCCTGACCCATCGAACCAGTCCGTGAACGCGCGCATTTCTCCCTCGATCCGCCCTGCCGCGGGCGCTTCAAAATGGACGCGCTCCCGGGCAATCGGGCCGGAGACGACTTGCATCGGCCCCGTGCCGTCGTCGCGCCACGCGCCAACGCCGATTCTGCGTATGCCGCTGTATCCGGTCGGAAATAGGGATGCGTGCCACGAAAACAGCCTCTCCGTCGTGAGCGGCCGGTCGTAGTGCCGGGTTGCATCGAGCATCAATTCGACAATGCCTTCAACATTGCGGTCGGCAGGCTTCAGCGCGCCGATTTCCATACCAATGCGCCGGGCGATCGACGAGCGCACTTGCTCGGCGTCGAGTTTTTCGCCTTCGATTTCGCTGGTCTTGACCACGTCCGAAGTAAGGGTGAGTAGCGAAGCTTCTTGCCGAAGGTTGAAGCCCAACGCTTCCATGTGACCAAGCAGACGGCCCTGCCGATGTCGGACATCGGCCAGAATCGGAGCAATCAGGTTGGTGTCCCAATGGAATCGGGGCCAATCCTGGAGCTGATGGATATATAATCGCCGCAACATATGCGGTGATTA
The DNA here is from genome assembly GCA_025352065.1 of Acidobacteriaceae bacterium. Classification (GTDB taxonomy): domain Bacteria; phylum Acidobacteriota; class Terriglobia; order Terriglobales; family Acidobacteriaceae; genus JANXUC01. The sequence goes on from JANXUC010000027.1 coordinate 6,621, forward strand.
TAACTGCCTATCACCCGCCGGAGGCAAGTATTCACCGCTCATTTTGCGGCGAATAAGAGCTCTAATCACCGCAAGTCAAGTAAATCACTCAAACAACCCGGCCCCCAACTGCTGCCGAATGTACTTCTTGCTGTCAAACTTCTTCCCCGTACTCGCGCCCGACATGTAACGAATCTGGCCAAAGATTTCGCGCTCGAACCACGGGCGGTCGTATTTGCCGACCATGGCCCACGCTATCCCGGTGTAGCCGTTGGGGTCGCGGCCGTCGAGTTCGTATTTGTCGTTGAGACGCACCGCAATCTGGTACGCCTCCGCTGGAGACTTCACCCACTCCAGAATCTTCTTCGCCCAATACATGCGCACGTAGTTGTGCATCCAGCCCGTGTTGACCATCTGCATTTGCGAGGCGTTCCACAGCGGGTCATGCGTCTCGGCGTTTTCGAGCTGCTTCTCGGTGTAGACAATCGGCCGCGGATCTTTCGCGTGCGCTGCCAGCGTGCGGTGCGCCCACGGCTCGCCGCATTCGAAATTGTCGTAGTTGGAATTGAAGTGAACCAAGTTCACCGCCAGCTCGCGCCAGATCAGCAGTTGATTCAGGAACGCTTCCTTGTCAGCCTTGGGCGCGTCGGCCTTCTGCACAGCCAGCGCAATCGTATGTGGGCCGATCTGTCCAAAGTGAAGGTACGGAGACAGGCGTGTCGTCGAATCCGTCTCCGGCTTGTTGCGCAGAACCCCGTAGCCCTTGAGTTTTGTTTTAAGAAACTCATCCAACAGTCGTCGAGCTTCTTTTGATCCTCCGCGAAATTCTTTAACCGGACTCACGGATCGATCCAGCTTCCAACCATCCGTAACATCAAAATCATCGTCAAGCGACTCCAGTCCGGCAGGCTTCTTCCACGGGAACTTAGCTTTCGCGTTGCTCAGCGGCTTCAGAAACTCTGGCCACCGCGCCTGCAATCGCGGACGAATAATATGCGCGGCGTACTGCTCCTTCTCCAGCAGCTTCGAAGGCACAATCACGTCAGCGTCGACTGTCCACAGCGGCACTTTTAGGCGCTCAGCAGCCTTCTCCCGCCAACTGCGCGGCTCCCGCATGGGATTCTCGTCGCCCACCACCAGGCAGGGCCGCACCTCGTCGCAAAACGTCAACAAGCTGTGCTCAGGGTGTCGTCGCAACACGAATCCTACCCCTCGTGCGCGAACGTCTTGCGCCAGATCTGGAATGCCTTCGACCAGGAAGCGATAGTGCCGCAAGTTGGCGTGCGGATAGTAAGGCACCGGCGCGAAGAAGACAACGACAGGCTTACCGAGAGCGTTCGCGGCTTCAACCGCCACATCCAGCGCGGGGTTGTCGAAGCCGCGCTGCGCGCGCTGCATCCAGTAGACGACGCAGGTTCCGTCGGGGTCAGGTGGGCCGGGACGGCGGACGGTCACTCGGGGGTTCTGCGCAAGTTCTTGCATGATATTGCCCATAGGGTCAAAAAACTCGATTCGCTAAATCATTCCGATACAGCAACTTGTGAGTTTTGCAAAATGTTCCACGTGGAACATTTTATTGAAATTCCCGAAACGGGAACAAAACTCACCTGGCGCGTTTGATCGCGTCGGCCACTTTTACAGCGTCCACGCAGGCGCGTACCTCGTGCGTGCGGATAACGTGCGCGCCTTGCAGGACTAGCGCCGTCTCCGCGGCCAGTGTTCCATAGAAGCGCTCGTTCAGCGGAGCAAGCTCCGCTGCCACACGGGCATCTCCACACCCTTGCGAGAGCGTGTGCCCCAGGAACGACTTCCGTGACACGCCCCCTAACAATGGGAAGCCAAGTTGTTGAAACTGCTCAAACTTCGCCAGCAAGGGATAGTTTTCGTCGAAGCTCTTGCCAAAACCGAAGCCGGGATCGAGCATGATGCGCGCTGTTTCGATCTTCGCTTGGGTCGCGCCTTCGGCACACTCTCTTAAGCCCTTCTTCACCACGGAGACGGCATCCCCAATCGGCGGCAGTGTTCGCCACTCTTCCGGGCGACCGCGCATATGCATCAAAATCACTCCGCATGGCAGGCTCGCCAGAGTGGGCAACATATCCTGGTCCCACAGCCCGCCGCTGACATCGTTGACGATTTCAGCGCCCGCTCCAACACAGGCTTTCGCGACTGAAGATTTGTAAGTATCAACAGAAACAATCGCATCCGGGCGGGCCCGTTTTACTCCCTGAAGCACCGGGAGAACCCGATCTAACTCTTGCTGCACAGGTACGGCCTCTGCCTTGGCTCCGGGGCGCGTCGATTCTCCGCCGATATCCAGAATGTCGGCGCCCTCGTCGAGCAGCCGCAGCGCGTGTTCCACCGCGCGCGATGCTTCGATATAAAGACCGCCGTCCGAAAAAGAATCAGACGTGACGTTGACGATGCCCATGACCAGCGTTCGAAGACCAAGGGGCAGACTTCGTTGGCCGAGATCCCATTCAAATTGAGGGCGCATGCGTGGCTAGCCTTTTCGCACAGCGCGATTTCTCAAGCGCACTGCGGCGGCTGGGCCTGTACCGGTGGGAGGCTTCTTCATGCCGTCGATGAGATCTTTTAGAACCACGGCGTTATTGTGTTCTGCGTCGTGGTAAGCAAACAGGAGCGTCACCGACTTGCCTTGTTCAACCAGTTCGTAGAGTTGTGTCAATGCAGGCGTCGCTTCATTCGCCTTAAGTTCCTTAAGATAGCGTTTGCGAAACATCGTCCAGCCATCTGGAGTAGCGTGAAACCATTTGCGCAGCTCGTCCGAAGGAGCTAGATCGCGCAGCCAGACTTTGACGGCGGCCTTTTCCTTGCTGAGTCCGCGCGGCCACAGGCGGTCGACCAGCACTCGTGCCCCGTCGGCAGGCAGCGCAGCTTCGTAGATGCGTTTTGTGGTCACTGCCATAGGATCTGCGCCTATTATATTCTTGTCTTTGCCGTCGTGGATGCCGTTCACGATGGAATCGACTGCGAGGCTTTCCCTTGGCTCAAAAATTTGCTTTCTGGTTGACATTGGCTCTGCTGCTGGCCGCGACCGCCTGCGACGAACGCCGCAAATCCGATACCGAACTGGGATTGAACCCGCAACAATCCGCCGGACGCCGCGTCTACGACGACCAATGCGCTCGCTGCCACGAACCCTATTCGACGAGTGGCAAGAAGGGCCCCGGGCTGAAAGGCGTGTTCAAACAGAAATTCCTTCCGCTGGCGGGGTTCCCGGCAAACGATGAGCGCATCGGAGAAATCATCCGCTCGGGCCGCAAAGAAATGCCTGGCTTCGGCCAAACGCTCACGCCGCAGCAGATTGAAGATTTATTGGTGTACATGCACACGCTGTAGGGCCGGGAGAGAAATTAGAGCAAATTCACGGATGAACCTGAAATGTTTGGAGCCCGCGCCGTCCCGCCCTTTGTCAACTTCCGGTTTGCCCGTCAACCACCCGCAACCAGCTCCAAGCAGACGCTGTCGCTCAGCGACTCTCCGCTGCGCCTCGTTTCAAATCCTGGCACCCGCCTGCCGTCGCACAGCAGAATGACGCGAGGGGTGCCGTGATGCTCCGTACGTCGTCGGGAGGAGAGAGAATGGTTCAACGTATCGTCACCTCGCGGGGCGGATTGCAGGCCAATACGAGTCTAGTGTAGTGTCTAAACTTTCAGGAGGGCTAAGCATGCGACATATCGTAGTGGCTGTTCTCGCGCTGTTTTTCTTTTTGCTGCCGGCGGCCGCGCAAACTGCCGAACTCTCCGAGAGTGTAAAGCAGGTCGTGCGGGTGGATGCGGCCAGAGTTGTGCTGACGCATGTGAGGGTGATTGATGGCACGGGCGCGTCAGCGGCGGAGGATCAGAATGTAGTCATCGAGGGCGGAAAGATTTCGGCAATCGAGAAAGGCTCCGACGTTGCAACCTCCGCAGGCGCCACGGTTCTTGACCTCCACGGATATACGGTGATACCTGGCATCGTGGGTATGCACAATCATCTTTTCTATATCGCACGCCCGAACCTGAATATTGAGTGGAAGTCCGATCCACCGCTGCTGCTGCCACAAATGACTTTCTCCGCTCCTCGCCTGTACCTGGCTGGAGGCGTGACCACGATGCGTACAACGGGAAGCGTGGAAACTTATGCGGACCTGAACCTGAAGCGCGAGATTGAGGCAGGCAAACTGCCGGGGCCGCACATGGACGTAACCGGCCCCTATCTGGAAGGTGCCGACAGTTATTTCATCCAAATGCCCCATCTGACCGGACCCGATGACGCTAGGCAGCTGGTGGAATACTGGGCTGATCGCGGGGTAACGTCGTTCAAGGCGTATATGAACATCACGAGGGCGGAGTTGAAGGCCGCGATAGTCGCGGCACATGAGCGCGGGATCAAAATCACGGGACACTTGTGCTCGGTCACCTACAAAGAAGCGGCCGAACTGGGAATTGATGATCTCGAACATGGATTCTTTGTGAACACGCAACTCGATCCAGGGAAGAAACCGGATGTGTGCAGCGCCAGCCAGGGAAACTACACGCTCGAGCACATGGATCCGGACAGCGCGGAGGGGAAGGAGTTGATCGAAACACTGGTGAAGCATCACGTTGCGATCACCTCGACCTTGCCAGTTTTTGAAGGGGACGCGGCTGAGTTTGGGGACGGCGGTCATGCACGAATCAGTCAGAAGGTGTTGAATGCGATGAGTCCTGATGCCAGGGAGGCTTTTTTCCTTTTGCGGCAGCGGCCAGATTCCGTGCCGCCGCCCAAAACGGCTCCGACGTTACTGTGGAAGCACGACCTGGCAATGGAGCGGGCCTTCGTGGCGGCGGGCGGACTGTTGATTGCGGGACCAGATCCGACTGGCGCCGGGGACGTGGTGCCGGGATTTGGCGATCAGCGCGAAATCGAACTGCTTGTGGAAGCTGGGTTTTCGCCAGTCGAGGCGATCAAGATCGCCACGATGAATGGAGCTATCTATCTAGGTAGAGACAAACAGATCGGCTCGATTGCTGCCGGAAAGAACGCCGACCTCGTGGTGATCAAGGGCGATCCTTCCAAGAACATTTTCGATGTTGAAAACGTCGAAATCGTCTTCAAGGACGGCATCGGCTACGACTCGCAGAGGCTCTTGGATTCGGTGAAAGGGCGTTACGGGGAATATTGAAGGGTTCGTCCTCACTTTTCCACCGCTGCGTCACTCGCCGTTACTCGGGTGCAATTCCCAGAGATACTAAACGACCTGTGGATTGCATACTGCCTCCGGGTTGACAATAAATCTAGTCTCCAGACCGAGTGGCGCAATCTTCCGGTTGGAGGCAGTTCCCGGTTAGTCGGCTAACCTTTACCATTTGGGTGGATTAGTCGTAGCTTCCATCGATTGGGGGCGGATGACGGGCAAACCGGAAATAATCCTAAGGTAAAGACTTGGGATTCTTTTTCGGCTCAAAAGGAGATCCCGCATGGAAACAATTAATCCAAGGAACCAAATCACGCGACGCGGTTTTTTGGAACTTAGTTCGGCGGCCTTAGCGACCGCAGGACTTCTGGGAGATGCCAATCACGTCGCGGCCGGAATTCAGGCTATTCCTAACGCTTCGAAGGCCAACGATTTAGCACGCCGAGCGAATGACTATTTGGCCGACCACATCGTAAAGTACCCCAAACGCCTGAAAGGATTCGCGGCTTTTGCCCTTGCAGGATCGTGAGGCCGCCGCTCGTGAATTGACGCGTTGTGTGAAGGAACTTGGGCTTCTGCGGCGCGCTGGTCAATGGATTCTCACAGATCGGCGAAGCGGATTCCGCCGTCTTTTATGACCTGCCCTAATACCGTCCATTCTGGGCAACTGTTCAGGACCTCGATGTGCCGTTCTATCTCCATCCTCGTGCTCCCCTGATCAGCCGCCAGCAGACGTTCGAAGGGTACCCTTGGCTCGCTGGCTCGCCGTGGGATTTGCGGTCGAAACCTCGATTCACGCTCTTCGCCTGATGGCCAGTGGGCTGTCGATGAGTATCCCAAGCTTAGAGTAATCCTCGGCCACCTTGGCGAAGGGCTGACGTTCGGAATCTGGCGCGTGGACCATCGCATATCCAGGGGTAGCGGTACTCCGAAAGCGAAGCTGCCGATGAGCCACTATCTGCGCGAGAATTTCTTCATGACTACGAGCGGCAATTTCCGCACGCAGGCGCTGACCAATGTGATTCTCGAAGTTGGAGCGGACCGCGTTCTGTACTCGGTGGACTACCCATTTGAGGACATGGTCGAAGCGAAGGACTGGTTCGACCAGGCCAGTATTAGCGACCCGGACCGCATGAAAATCGCTCACGGCAATGCCCAGAAATTGTTCCACCTCTAGAAGAAGCGGACATCACTCCCAGTAATTGCAAACCAACCACCCACCCTTTACACCGCCGTCAGCGCTCCATCGTCTTTGGGTTTGCGAAGTTGGTGGTGCTGCGTCATGGTAGACAACTGCCCGTCAATGCGGGCCGCGCCTTAGTTTCTTGCTCCTCATTTCCAGGCAGACGAGGGGTTCTAAGTGGCTAGCGGCAATACTGAACTAAACGATCAATGCATGACCGAACTGGGGCAGACTGCGACGAATTACCGACTGAATGATTTCCGGGCCGCTGCAATCGTTACTTCGACATCGGACTCCGTGTGCGCTGCGCTCATGAAAGCTGCTTCAAATTGCGAGGGCGGCAGGTAGACACCATTGTCGAGCATACCGCGAAAGAAGTTTCCGAACGCTTTGGTGTCTGCTTTTTCCGCCGTATCCCAATCGCGAACCTCTCCCGACATAAAGAACCAGGTAAACATCGAGCCCACGCGATTTGCAGTCATCGCGACCCCGGCATCTTTCGCCGCCGCCAAAATTCCGGCTACGAGCTTTGCGCTGAGCGTATCGAGCTGTTTGTAAATCTCGCGATGCGAGCGCAGGTAGCGCAGAGTGGCTAGCCCGGCAGCCATAGCTAGCGGATTGCCGGAGAGCGTGCCCGCCTGATACATAGGACCGAGCGGCGCGACCAAATCCATAATTTCGCTGGGACCACCGTATCCGCCGACGGGCAGACCACCGCCAATGATCTTTCCCATCGTCGTGAGGTCGGGACGGATGCCGTAGAGTTCCTGCGCTCCGCCGAACGTTAGACGAAAGCCCGTCATGACTTCGTCGAAAATCAGCAAGGCACCTTCACGCTTTGTGATGGTGCGGAGCGCTTCGAGATATCCAGGCGCAGGCGACACGCAGCCCATGTTGCCGACGACCGGTTCCACAATCACGCAGGCGATTTTGCCTTGGAATTTCTGGAACGCATCTTCCAAAGCGCTTACGTCGTTGAAACGCAACGCCAATGTAAATTGCGTAAATTCTTCCGGCACGCCCGCCGACCCGGGAATGCCGAGTGTGGCTACACCGGAACCTGCCTTCACCAGCAACACATCGGCGTGCCCGTGGTAGCAGCCTTCAAACTTCACAATATATTTCCGCTTGGTATAAGCGCGAGCCAGTCGGATGGCCGACATGGTCGCCTCGGTGCCCGAACTCACGAAACGCACTTTTTCCATATGCGGGAAAGCAGAAATCACGATCTCGGCAAGATCCGCTTCCGCTGGCGTGGAGGCTCCAAAGCTCGAACTATTGCGCGCAGCGGCTGTGATCGCTTCAACCACATCCGGTGCGGCGTGGCCCAAAATCATGGGTCCCCACGATCCGATGTAGTCGATATATTCGTTGTCGTCCGCATCCCAAAGGCGGGAGCCCTTGCCGCGCACAATGAACGGAGGCTCGCCGCCCACCGACCCGAACGCCCGCACCGGAGAGTTCACGCCTCCGGGAATCATGCTCTCTGCGCGCTTTTGCAGCTTGCGGGACTGCTCGACTTTTCGCGTCATTGCCCCTCCAAAATTATTAATTCGGCACCATCAATGCAAAGCTATAGTAGCCGCAATCGGGGCTGTGGCGCATCTGGGAGGCCCTCGAAGCCCGTGCGTCGGCCCGCATGAATTCACGCAATATTTACTTTTTTTGCAACACCCTCGCAACGGAGAAGCCTTATTCTCCAGCTAGTGACATGCCCTTCTAACCGGGAGGGTGAGGACAGCTTCGGGGGCTCCGGGCTGTCCTTTCTTCGTTTACCCCGTAAATCTCAGAGCATGTTCTTTCCTCATATCTTGCAATCAAGATGCTACGTCAGACCGCCTGCTAAACTAGTTCTGCATGCTTTTGCCTTTCGTTCGCGAAGTCTTCGCGGACGTGGAAACTTTGCCCGCTTTCCGGCGTGTTGCCTCCCATCTGCGCGAGGGCACGGGGCGGATACGTTTGTCCGGACTCACGCCCACAGCCAAGGCCATCTTTGTTGCATTGCTCCAGAAGGCTTGTCGTCGGCCTGTTCTGGTCATTGTCCCGGATAACAGGACTGTCGACGACCTCTATCCGCTGCTGCGTGCGATGGTTGAGTTGACGGGCGTGCTGGATCCGGAATCTGTGGTTGAAGTTCCAAATCGAGATGTTCTTCCATTTCAGCATCATTCCGCGCATCCAGAGATTCAGGAAGCCCGCGCGGCGGCTTTGTGGAGAATTGCGACGGGCGGCGCTTCCATCGTCATCGCGCCTCTGGCGTCTGCCGCAATGCGACTGCAGAACGCGGCATACTACGCTGACCTGGTGCGCATCGTGCGGCGCGGGGATACTGTAGATCCGGGAAGTCTGCTGGAACATTTAAGAAGCGTCGGCTATACCGTGGCAGACATTGTCGAAATGCCCGGCGAATACGCACTGCGCGGCGGGATACTCGATGTCTACCCTCCAGAAGCGGAAAGGCCTTTGCGGATTGAACTATTCGGCGATGAAGTTGAGTCAATTCGGAAGTTTGATCCCGCGACACAGCGGTCGGCAACTCCAGTCGATGAAGTGAATCTACTTCCACTGACGGAAACTCCACTGACTGACAAGTTGCTCGGAGCGATTAGCACGCGGCTTTCCGGTAAGCGTATTTCTGGGCAAGAAGATGTTGTCGAGCAGGCCGTTCGCGCCGACGGCCTCACCGTTTTTCCAGGGTGGGAGCACTATGCCGCCGTTGCAGGGGTAGAACACAGTTTGCTGGATTTGCTGCCTCGAGCGCTAGTATTTCTGGATGAGCCCACGACACTGCAATCCGAACACGCGCGTTGGTGGGACAAGCTGATCGCGGTTCACGAGCAGAGTCTGATCGGGAATCTGGTGCGCCCGGAAGATCTATTCCTGGGGCCCGAAGAGTGGAGCGCGAAGATCGCTGGGTCGACTGGTGTCGAACTGGAACACCTCGGCGTTGAAGCGGCTGGCGTTGAACATGTCAGCCTCATAACCCAGCCTGCGCCACGGTTTCACGGTACGGTCACTGCGATGTCGGAGGAAGTTCACCGCCTGACGCGAGCAGGAAACCACGTTCTCTTCGTCACGCCGAGCACCGGAGAATTGGAGCGACTGGCAGGGATTTTCGGCGAATACAATCTTCCGTTCCGTTTGGGCAGTCGTGTAAGAGCCGGAGCGGAAAACTTTTCGGAAGAGACTTCACGCTTTGCCGGAGAGAGTTACACAACCACGCTGGTGAAGGCGTATGTTCCGGACGGCGTTCTGTTTCCGGAAGCGCATCTTGCTATTTTCGGGGCGCGGGATCTTTTCGACGAATCCGATACCGTCGCAACCCAGAGCACGCGGCGGCGCGCACGAACATCGCCGTTTCTTTCCGACTTCCGCGACCTGCAGGTGAATGACTACGTAGTTCACATTGAACACGGCATTGGGCAGTATCTCGGCTTGAAAGAAATCGACCACGGCGACGGTAATGCTGAGTACATGCAACTGGAATACGCCGACACCGCCCGACTCTATGTTCCACTCACGCGCCTGGATTTGATTCAGAAGTTCCGTTCGTCGGAAGGTGCTAAGCCTGCGTTGAGTCATCTCGGCACCGCGACCTGGGAGAAAACAAAATCGCGCGTAAAGAAGGCCATGCAAGACATGGCCGACGAACTCATCAAACTCTACGCGCAACGCAAAATGGTGCAGGGCCACGCCTTCCCCGCCGATACGGAATGGATGAAGGAATTCGAAGAAGCTTTCGAATATAACGAGACTGACGATCAACTGATGGCGATTACCGACATCAAGCGGGATATGGAATCGTCACAACCGATGGACCGCCTGCTGTGCGGCGATGTCGGCTATGGCAAGACAGAAGTGGCCATGCGCGCGGCGTTCAAGGCAATCAGCGATAACAAGCAGGTTGCTGTGCTCGCACCCACAACGGTGCTTGCCTTCCAACATCTGGAGACATTCAAGCAGCGTTTCGCTGCGTTTCCGACGACCGTCGATATGATCAGCGGGTTCCGCACCAGCAAACAAGTGAAAGAGACTTTGGCGAAAGTTGAGGCCGGTAAAGTCGATATCCTAATTGGAACGCATCGCCTGCTTTCGAAAGATGTGAAGTTCATGGATCTAGGGCTGCTGATAGTGGACGAAGAGCAGCGCTTCGGCGTACGCCATAAAGAGCGCCTGAAGCAGATGCGCAAAGAAGTGGATGTCTTAACTATGTCGGCAACACCAATTCCGCGTACGCTCCATATGTCCATGGTGGGACTCCGCGACATGAGCGTGATTGAGACGCCTCCGAAAGATCGCATCGCGATTCAGACAGTAGTGGCTTCGTGGGACAATACTTTGATTCAATCCGCGATGGAACAGGAAATGGAACGCGGCGGCCAGGTTTATTTCGTCCACAACCGGGTGGAAACGATTTGGGAAATTGCGGCCAAATTGCAAGCTTTGGTGCCCCAGGCGCGGATTCTGGTGGGCCACGGACAAATGTCCGAAGGCGAACTGGAAAAGGTAATGCTGAAGTTCATGCACCACGAAGCCGACATCCTGGTGGCGACGACGATCATCGAAAACGGCCTGGATATTCCACTCTGCAATACCATTTTGATCAACCGCGCGGATCGTTTGGGCCTCTCCGAACTTTATCAACTGCGCGGTCGCGTGGGCCGCTCGAATCGTCGCGCTTACGCGTATCTGATGGTTCCGCAAGATACGGAACTCACGCCGCTGGCTCGGCGGCGTCTGGCGGCGCTTAAGGAATTTTCCGACCTGGGGGCAGGCTTCAAGCTCGCGGCCCTTGATCTCGAGCTACGCGGCGCGGGCAATCTTCTGGGCGGCCAGCAGAGCGGCCAAATCGAGGCCGTCGGCTTTGAGCTTTACACCTCCATGCTGGAGCGCACCATTCGCGAAATGCGTGGCGAAGCGGCACCCGAAGAAGCTGAAATCCAACTCAATCTCGGTCTAAACATTCGTATCCCCAACAACTATATTCCGGAGGAGAATCAACGGCTCCGTATGTATAAACGCGTGGCCGGGGTGCAGGGCGAACCACAACTCAACGAAGCCCGCGCTGAGATGCAAGACCGTTACGGGCCTCTACCTGCCGCTGTACAAAGCCTGGTGGACTATGCGACGCTACGCTTGCTCTGTCAGCGCGTGGGTGCCAATGCCATTGAGCGCAAGCGCGACCAGTTCAACATTCGATTCCATCAGCACGCCAAGATTGATCCGGGAAAACTGGCGCGTTTTGTGGCCACGCGTAAAGGCGCGCAGTTCACCCCATCTGGAGTCCTGAAGTTTTTCTTGAAAGCCAGCGGTGCCGCCGAGGTGCTACCGGAACTACATGCGCTTCTAACAGGACTATCGGTAGGGCAGGAAGCTGCGGTCGAAGAGGCCAAGCCAGCATAACCACCTCTGTGGTACGTTACACAATTGCGCCCCAAGCAGGGGTCAGTTGTTGAAGGAAAGCTCCTATGAAGATGAAAGTCCGTAAAGCCGTTTTCCCTGCAGCAGGATTAGGCACGCGCTTCCTTCCGGCCACGAAAGCGCAGCCGAAAGAAATGTTGCCTATCGTCGACAAGCCCATCATCCAATATGGCGTGGAAGAGGCGCTGGCCGCGGGATGCGACCAGATCATCATCATCACCGGACGCGGCAAGGCCGCCATCGAAGATCATTTTGACGTGAGCTATGAGCTCGAAAGAATTCTGGAAGACCGCGGCAAATCTGATTTGCTCAAAATTGTGAAACAGATTTCGGACATGATCCACGTCGCCTACGTGCGCCAGAAAGAGGCGCTCGGCCTGGGTCACGCGGTTTTGATGGCCCGCGAACTGATTGGCAACGAGCCTTTCGCGGTGATTCTCGCCGACGACGTAATCGACGCTCCCAAACCCTGCCTCAAGCAAATGGTGGAGGTGTTCGAAGAAACGCAGGAATCGGTCATTGCCACGCAGGTCGTCGAGGGCCCAGCCATTTCATCCTATGGCGTTCTCGACGTGAAACCGCCGGATGGACGCTTTGGCGGGCGACTTTCCGAAATCAGAAACATGGTGGAAAAGCCAAAGCTCGAAGAAGCCCCCTCCAAGCAAGCCATCATAGGTCGCTATATCCTGACGCCCGCCATCTTCGACGTATTAGAAAAGACCAAGCCCGGTGCTGGCGGGGAACTGCAACTCACCGACGCCATGCGCAATCTTCTGCAACAGCAGCACATGTGGGCCTATGTCTATGAAGGAAAGCGCTATGACGCTGGAGATAAACTTGGCTTTTTGAAAGCCACCGTTGAATTCGCGCTGCAGCGCCCCGACTTGGGCGGGCCATTTCGTGAATATTTGAAAAAATTGGAGCTGTAGGGAGGGGTCTTTCTCGAAAAATGGCGCTGTCTTCTTGCTGGAAACAAAAGGTTTTATTGGGACAGGTACTATTGGCAGTTGCAAACAAAGGCCCGGCTCATGTGCGGTTATCATTGAAGTAACGACTCCCCGGCGTAAGCCGGTTTGGGCAATCTATATGATTGCCCTTCATTTTTATGTCTGGAAACCCCGTCCCAATCCCGAGTAGTTAACGGGTCATTGTTTACATCGATGGCTTCAATCTGTATTACGGTGTGCTCAAGTTCACCAGAGACAAGTGGCTCGACATCGCGCGCTATTTTGAGCTACTTCGCCTTCATGACTCCATACAAAGAATTAGATATTTCACGGCGCTTTCCTCCGACGGGAAAAGCCAAGATCAACTCACGTATCTGAAAGCACTTGAGACCCGGCCGATGGTAAACACAATATTGGGCCGCTATTAAGAAAAAGTCAGTGAAGTGTCTCGTCCAAACTTGCAGCGTCATTCAAAAGGATAGAATTTTTAAATCTCAGGAAGAGAAGCGAACGACGTTAACATCGCGGTCTCGATGCTGGACGACACATATCAGAATTTATGCGACCACTTAATCGTAGTGAGCGGTGACTCGGATTTGGTTCCCGCTGTGAATATGGTTAAAAGATAGGTTTCCGTCTAAGGAAGTGACGGTTTATGTGCCGTCGCGAAGCCCGGTTCGAGGCGCGGCAGTTGAATTGCGAGCCGCCGCTGATAAGCATCGCGACCTGCCCCTCAATCTTCTAAAAATAGCCCAACTTCCTGCTTCAGTTCCAGACGGCTCCGGCGGTTTTATAGTCAAGCCCGCCACTTGGTAGATTTTTCGGACCGCCTTAGCTAACCTCGCAGCGATTTCTGCAGTTTTTTAGATTTTTCGACAACGCCTTCGGCTAACTTTTCTTTGTGTGCCTTCAGTTTCTTGGCCACACCCGAGTCCGCCAGCCCAATTATCTGCGCGGCCAGGATTCCTGCATTGGTAGCTCCCGGTTTGCCAATTGCTACCGTTGCCACGGGAATTCCAGCGGGCATTTGCACCGTCGCCAGCAGAGAATCCATCCCCTGCAAGCAGGTCGACGGAATTGGAACACCAATCACGGGCAGGATTGTGTGCGCCGCAATCACTCCAGCCAAATGCGCCGCTCCCCCCGCGCCAGCGATAATCACGCGAATGCCGCGCCCAGCGGCCTTGCGCGCAAAATCAGCCGTCCTATCCGGCGAACGGTGCGCCGAAGTAACATCCATCTCATATGCGATCCCGAAATCTTCCAGCGCCTTGCCAGCCTCGCGCATGATTTCGAGATCGGAATCGCTGCCCATCACAATCGATACCAAATGTTTGCCCATATTCGAAAGTTCTTCCTTTTCCAACTCTACTTCTTCAAAGATCGCGCGCCAATATCTTTACGGTAGTGCATACCCTCAAATCCAATCTTCGCCACTGCTTCGTAGGCACGCGATAATGCCGCTGGAAGGTCGGCTCCACGCGCGGTAACTCCCAATACACGCCCACCAGCCGTGTAAAACCCACCGTCGCGGTGCGTCGTCCCTGCATGGAAGACTTTCACGCCAGTAATCTTCGCGGCACCTTCCAAACCAAGAATTTCCACCCCGGAATCGTACGTCCCCGGATATCCGCCGGAAGCCAGCACCACACAAACGGAAGCATCCGACGACCACTTAAAGTCCCCATCACTCACGCGCCCATCGATGGACGCCTCCATAGCGTCGATCAAATCACTTTCCAGACGCATCAGAATCGGCTGCGTTTCGGGATCGCCAAATCGGCAGTTAAATTCCAGCACCATCGGGCCGCGCGCCGTCATCATCAAACCGCAGTAGAGGATTCCGCGATACTGCATACCTTCTTCGCGCATGCCCGCGACCACCGGCTTCGCAATGTGTGTCACCAGCCAATCACGCATCGGAGCATCCACGAGAGAGGCAATCGAATAAGCGCCCATACCACCTGTGTTTGGCCCCGTATCGCCATCGCCCACGCGTTTGTGATCCTGCGCCGCCACCAACGGAGCGACGCGTTCGCCGTCACTGATCAGTAGAAAAGAAAGCTCTTCCCCATCCAGAAATTCTTCCAGCACTATGCGCTGACCAGCCTCGCCCAGCATTTTTCCGCTTAGCATTTCTGCCGCAAACAGCGCCGCTTCTTCTTTAGTCTTGGCAATCACCACGCCTTTGCCAGCGGCCAAGCCATCCGCCTTCACAACGATTGGTGCATGAAAATGCGGCAGCGCCTCGCGCACCTCGTCAACACTCACACAAATCGCATAGTGGGCCGTGGGAATGTGATGCCGCTGCATAAATTGCTTCGCGAAACTCTTACTCGACTCCAGTTGCGCCGCCGCTTGCGTGGGCCCAAAAATTCGCCAGCCACGCCGCGTGAATTCATCCACCACGCCAACCGTCAACGGAAGTTCCGGGCCCACAATGGTGAGGTCGGGTTGCAAGCGGTTCGCCAGCGCCACCATGGAATCCAGGCTCTTCAGGTCCACATCCGCACACTCAGCATCCTGGCAAATTCCGCCGTTGCCCGGAGCGCAATAGAGCTTCGTCAAACGCGGCGACTGCCGCAGCTTCCACACCAAAGCATGCTCGCGCCCGCCACTGCCTAAGACTAAGACCTTCATAAGTTTGAAGATCTAAGGTTAGGAGCAGCCGCGAATGATGTCAAACGTCGAGGACGAAACAGAGCGCTTGCATCGCCAATCATCACTTTCAATGCGATCATCAGCGGAGCATCTTATAATTGCTCCTACGTGATCACCGTATCCAAAGAGGACTACCTAAAAGCCATCCTCGAAGCCGAGAGCGAGGGCGAGACCGTCATCTCCGCCGCGCTGGCGCACTGGCTAAAAGTTTCCCCGCCCGCCGTGACCATGGCACTCCGCCGCTTGAAGAAAGACGCTCTCGTGCGTGTAGAAAGCGGTGGCAGAGTCCGGCTCACACCTGCAGGGCAACGTATCGCGCGCAAGCTCACGCAGCGTCATCACCTGATCGAACGCATGCTTTCCGAAGTCTTTGGCATGGATTGGTGGCGAGTGCATGATGAAGCCGAGCGGCTGGAACACGCGGTCTCTCCTGCTTTTGAGAACTTGCTGCTGGCAAAACTCGGTCGCGATCACGCCTGCCCGCATGGTAATTTGAGTGAGATGGAGAGTCCCACCAGTCGCCGCCGCAGAGGCCTTGTTTTGTTGGCGGAAGCTGATGTCGCGAAGGGTTATTTGGTCAGCGGAGTCTACGAGCGCGACCGCAATCTGCTGGAGTTTCTGGAAGCCCGCGGAATACGCCCCGGAGCGGAGCTGCGACTCGTAACGCGCAACTATGACCAAACCTTGAGCCTGATCACGCAAACCGGCAAAGTCAACCTTGGCGTTCCAGCCGCAGAAAGGGTCTGGGTAGAGCCGTCCCTTGCAATCGGCAATAGCCCGACTAAAAACTCCAGAGCTAAGCCCGCCTTCAAGCCTTCCCGAACCGCATAGTTTCGCCGCTCTTCGCCGCCTGCGGAAGTTCGCCCTTATGCCCTCGTCTCTTAGCTTCGTATCCAAACGTAGATTAACTATAGTTTATTGTTTGGTGTATGCTAGGGATAATCCTGATCTGCTATGCCAAACGAGTTATCGCAAGATCGAGCGCACCTGTCGACTCTGCGCCTTAGCCTGCCCGAGGTGCACAGCTCGCTGGCCGTGCCTCACAATGGCCCGTTTTGGCGCAGTCTGTTGGCGTTCGCCGGACCTGGCTTTCTTGTGGCTGTCGGGTATATGGACCCCGGCAACTGGGCGACCGACCTCGCTGGAGGCTCGCGCTACAACTATTCCCTGCTTTCCGTAATCCTTCTTTCCAATCTCATTGCCGTTCTTCTACAGGCCCTATGCGTCAGACTCGGCGTCGTTACCGGGCGCGATCTCGCACAGCAATGCAGAGAATCCTACAGTCGACCAGTTTCGTTCGGTCTCTGGATCGTCGCCGAAACCGCCATTGCCGCTTGCGATCTGGCGGAGGTCATCGGCTCCGCTATCGCTCTCAACCTGCTTTTCCACATCCCTTTGATCTGGGGAGTCTGCATTACCGCGCTCGACGTTCTACTGATTCTGTTCTTGCAACAGAAAGGCTTCCGGTACATCGAGGCTCTAGTCTTCGCGCTTATCGGAGTGATCGGCGTTTGTTTCGGGCTCGAAGTCCTGTTCTCGCACCCCAACTGGCTCGGCATCGCGCACGGACTCGTCCCCGACCCGCAGATCGTTCGCGACCCAACCATGCTCTACATCGCGATCAGCATCCTCGGCGCAACAGTCATGCCGCACAATCTCTATCTGCATTCCGCGATCGTGCAGACTCGCAGCTTCCAACGCACGCGCGATGGCATGAAGCAAGCCATCCGCTACTCAACGATTGATTCCACCGTCGCTCTAACCTTTGCGCTCTTCGTCAATGCCGCCATCCTGATTGTTTCCGCCGCCACATTCTTCCGCTCCGGCCATAGTGAAGTTGCCGAAATCCAGCAAGCCCATCACCTTCTAACGCCCCTATTAGGCGTTACCGGCGCCAGCACGATCTTCGCGCTCGCCCTTCTCGCCTCCGGACAAAACTCCACTCTCACCGGCACACTCGCTGGACAAGTTGTCATGGAGGGCTTTCTTGATCTCCAGCTCAAGCCCTGGCTCCGACGCCTCATCACCCGCGCCCTCGCGATCATTCCAGCCGTCATCGTCACCGCCATCTCCGGAGAGAGCGGCACCGCCAAATTGCTGCTTCTCAGCCAAGTCATCCTCAGCATGCAACTCAGCTTCGCCGTATTTCCTCTAGTCCAGTTCACCAGCGACAAAACTAAAATGGGCGACTTCGTAAACGCATCCTGGCTGAAGGTCCTGTCTTGGTCTGTTGCTTTGCTGATTGCGGGCCTAAACGTCTGGCTACTGTACAAAGTTTTTCAGTCATCCGGTACTAGATAAAGTCGTGTAACGAGATTTTTATTGAATACCGCCTTGACACGGCAGCGCCTCTGGAGTCAAAGTCGCGTTCTCTTCCCCCTTCTGTACATCGCCCATTTGCAAATTGCAAGTTCGACCGCACGCGACAATTTGCAGGCGATTGCTGTTGGAGATTTACCCATGAACAACTTTGCAAAGCTCACTCTGCTCGCTGCCTTAACAGCGGGTTTGCTCTCCACTTCTGTCTCAGCTCAGGATGCAAACTCCTCGCGGCAAGGTCGTCCTCCGATCAATCCTCCAGTTTTCAAGGTGAACCGCGTTCCCCCAGCCGCAGTTAAGCATGTCGGCAACGGCGCTTATATCAACAGCGGCGTGTACGGTACGACTATCCTCGCCGCAACCTACACCCCGATCGATGCCGCCATCACCGTAACCTGCCCAGGTTTGACTGGAACCTGCTTGCTCCAAGCGGACCAATGGATTCAGACCGGCTTGGGAACCACTACATTTAACGAATTCGCGATTTGCCTCTATGTGGACGGAGTTAATACCGGTAACTGTTGGTACAACGGCTCCACTCCCAGCGACACGAGCTTCGTGATCGGCACCACTTCCTCGGGCAAAACAATTACCCACGGCAACCACGTCGTTCAATCCATTGTCTACTCGAACAACGGTGCGTTCATGAGCTACTACAACTTCACCTACAAGATCTTCAAGCCGTAACTTTTTAGGTGCAACTTCCGGTGGAGCGCGGGCTTTCTCGCTCCACCGCATTTCGCCGAAACCTTTCTTAACCTGCCCTTCCCCAGTTCTGCCACATGTGCAATTCTTTTCGTCTTGACCAAATCCACAACTCGGGTCAGTATATCCCTGTCGTTGCGGCAATCCCCTTTGCCGCTAGGCGCCCCAATCCCGGGGTGTTTCTGTTCTCAGATCTCGGCGGATATCCGACTGTTCTCGAGAACAGAAACTTCGGCCAAGCACGCTATCTCAATCCCACGACGGAGGAACTCCCGTGACTGCTCAGATGTCTGTCTCCAGGAAATTTGCCCACGCGGCGGCACCCAAGGCCGCACTCCTGCTCTTGTTCGCAATCCTAGCCACCAACGCCATGCATGCGCAGGACGCGGCAATGGCTCCGCCCGCGCTCACCTTTACCTACACCACAGTGAACGTTCCGGGAGCTCTAAACACACAACTTTTCTCCGTCAATAACTACGGCGCGATGGTCGGGAACTACATCGACGCCAGTGGCGTGCTGCACGGAGTGTTGGTCTCCGGCGGCAAGTTTAAAACCATTGACCATCCAGCGCCTGCGGTTGGCACCCGATTGTTCGGCATCAATTCAACCGGTACCATCGCCGGCTACTACCTGGACGCAGTGGGCGTTGCATTCGGCTTCACCTATAAGGGAGGCGTTTTCAAATCCATCCTGCCGCCCGGATCAACAGCAACCTATGTCTATGGCCTCAACGACGCCGGACAGGTCACCGGAGGATATTACGACTCCGCCAACATTCAGCACGGCTTCGTCGGAAACGCCACCACAGGCTACAAGAAGCTGGATGTCCCAGGCTCTTCCTTCACGCTGGCCTGGGGCATCAACAAGTCGGGGATTGTCAGTCTGGTTTGGCGAAACGCGAGTGGGCTGCGCAAAGGAGCTACTTACAACGGCACAAAATTTACGACCGTCAGCGTTCCCGGCTCCAAGGAAACCCTGATGCGCGGAATCAACACAGCGGGAGATCTTGTGATGGGCTACATCGACGCCACCGGTACGCACGCAGCACTCCGCACCGGAGGAGTCTTTTACAAGTTTAGCGACCCCGTCCAGCCCAACTCAACAATCGCGACGGGCATCAACGACAAACGCGTCATCACGGGAAATATCACTGACAGCGTCACCGGAATGATCAGCGGCATCAAGGTAACGTACTAAGTCGGACTAAGGGGGGCGGCTCTCTGCAAGCCCCCCCCTAAGCCACTACCGTAACCAGTCTGGGTTGCACCCCAAGCGCGCCAATATCCCGAACCATCCGCGCCGCCAGTTCTAGACATGCGTTACGATCTGGAACTTCACTTATCGCACGTTCGGGATATTCGTCGTAGGTTCGCCCATCCAGCTCTCTGCCATTACGGACTTTCCGAACTCCGCCCCATTGCTTAAAGAAGAAGGGAACTTGCTCGCGCTGGCACTGATCCCGAAGAGAGATCACCCACTCCCGATTGAGAGGTCGCGCCCCTGGTCCACTCTCTCCGCCAACAATCACCCAGTCAATTCCGTCGAGCCGCACTTTGCCGAGATCCTCCAACAAAGGCTCAATCGATAAAAAACTCATCCGCGCCGAAGCCTTTTGCAGATCGTCAATACGCGGCAGGCCATATTTCTTGTCCTCAACGCTGACTCCCCACCAAATGTGCTCCTGCTTCGCCGCGAATCGTAGACGCCCCTTCAACAGCTCGCGCAGTCTCTTCGATCTCTTGGTTAGAACTTGGAACGTGTGCCACTTCCCCAAGGTCATTACCCGGCAGACAGCTTCAATGTATTCGTCCGGCACTCCATCTTGGAAGAGATCACTCATCGAATTGACAAACACCAGCTTCGGCGAACGCCAGGTCAGCGGTTCCACTAACTTCTCGGGGACGAGACGAAGATCAAACCCCTGCTCGTAAGGATGCCCCTTCACTCCACGGAAGCGCTCGGCAAAGGTCTCCGCATAGCAATGCTTGCAGCCAGGACTAACCTTGGTGCAGCCGCGAACTGGGTTCCAGGTCGCGTCCGTCCATTCGATATGGGAATTGAGACTCATATGTTGAATAAATTCCGCTGCTTGGTGTTGTACTTCAAAACTTGGTCCCAAAAATCGTAGGCTCGCTTGTCCCTCGAAAACAAAGCGAGTCGGTACAGTGGATGGTTTCCGTCATCTTTCACCATTTTCATAGTGTGCACCGGCGTTGGCAAACATCCAAGCCCTTCCATGCTCTTTGCGAACCGCTCAGCTAAGAACTCAGGAAAGTCATCGTTGTTTTTTTGAAATTCTTGCCAAGACCCTCGCCACCCCGGCATACCCAATAAATCGGCCACTTTAGCTGACTCCGCCTTGATGTAGTTGGAGTAATTTCGGTTCGCGTCCATGTATAAAGCAAGCAGAACTAGAAAATCAATGTACCTAGTTGACAGAACTCGCACAGTCTCGAATTTTATTCCAATATCGAAAGGGTCAACAAAGCAAAGTGAAAGAACGCGATACCCACTTGACGCTGCAGGAATCGCCACACAAATTTCTTGAACCATCGAATTGCAGTCGCCAGCAATATGAGAAACCTTTGCCCAGGGGGCGTGGCGCGCCACACGTATCTCCATCGCCTCCAAGAGTGCGGGAGTCTTTTCGCAAAAGATATAGTTGTTAAAACGGTCTTTAAGCTGCAATACCCGCAGCGGCGAACCCGCAATAAGCCTGTCAGAGCCTTCGATGCGGTTGTAGCCACTCCCCGCATAGAGCTCAATGTAAGTCCGATTGTCCCATTTTGCTTTGATTCCCGACGCAAACAGCGTCGCGTAGAGCGCGACCATACTGTGTTTCGTCTCGGCCCATCTGCCTACCTCCGGACATGGCAAACTATCGTCCACGATTTGTTCGAATTCATCTGGGTCAGTTGTTTGAGGCATATTTCGCCTCTTCTTCTCTCTAGCTTGTCGTGCCTTGACCCCTCCAGCAATGTCTTTTCTTGTTACAGCGGAATATTCCCATGCTTCTTAGGCGGATTCTTATCCCGCTTATTCTCCAGCATCTCCAAAGCCTGAATCAGCTTCTTCCGCGTCTCACGCGGCTGAATCACCGCATCCACAAATCCTCGATCCGCCGCCACATAAGGATTCGCAAACCGGTCGCGAAACTCTTCGATCTTTTCTTTTCGCATCGCGACGGGATCGGCAGCCTGTTCCAAATCTCGCTTATACACAATATCCACCGCGCCCTCGGGACCCATCACCGCAATCTCCGCCGTCGGCCAAGCGTAATTCACGTCGGCGCGAATATGTTTTGACGCCATCACGCAGTACGCACCGCCGTAGGCCTTGCGCGTGATCACTGTAATCTTTGGCACCGTCGCTTCCGCAAACGCATACAGCAGCTTCGCCCCATGCCGAATAATTCCGCCATACTCCTGCGCTGTCCCCGGTAGAAATCCAGGTACGTCTTCCAGCGTGATCAATGGAATGTTGAAGCAGTCGCAGAAGCGCACAAACCGAGCCCCCTTCACCGACGCGTTAATATCCAGCGTCCCCGCCAAAAATGCAGGCTGGTTCGCGACGACACCCACCGACTTCCCGCCCAGCCTCGCGAAACCAATTACCATGTTCTTCGCATAGTGTTCCTGCACTTCAAAAAAATATCCATCATCAACCACATGCTGGATCACATCCTTCATGTCATACGGCTGATTCGATTCCGCAGGTACCAGCGTATCGAGCGCAGCATCCGCGCGATCAACGGGATCGCTGCACGTCTTCCGCGGAGCCTCTTCCAAATTATTCGACGGCATAAAGCTCAGCAGCTCGCGAATCATCGACAGGCATTCCGTATCATCCTTCGCCGCAAAATGCGCTACGCCAGAGATTTCGTTATGCGTCATCGCCCCGCCCAGCTGATCCTTCGTGACATCCTCATGCGTCACAGTCCGAATCACGTCCGGCCCGGTGATGAACATGTACGACGTTTTATCCACCATCAAAACAAAATCCGTAATCGCCGGAGAATACACCGCTCCGCCCGCGCAGGGCCCCATAATCGCCGAAATCTGCGGCACCACTCCGCTATACAAAGTGTTACGCAGAAAAATATCCGCATAACCCGCCAGCGACATCACGCCTTCCTGAATACGCGCCCCGCCAGAATCGTTCAGACCAATCACCGGCGCACCAACCTTGGCCGCCATGTCCATAATTTTCACGATCTTGGCCGCGTTCGCCCCCGACAGCGAACCGCCAAATACCGTGAAATCTTGCGCGAACACAAAGACCGTCCGCCCATCAATCTTCCCGTAGCCAGTAATAAAGCCGTCTCCGTAGATCTTGTTATCCTGCATGCCAAAATCGCTGCATTGGTGGGTAACCAGCTTGTCGGTTTCCTCGAACGTACCCTCGTCCAGCAGGAATTCGATGCGCTCGCGCGCCATCATCTTGCCTTGTTTGTGTTGTTTTTCCAGGCGTGCGGCGCCGCCACCCTCTTCCGCAAGCGTGCTGCGGCGCTGGAGTTCTTGCAATTTTTCTTCAAGTTTCATGGCGATCAGATTATAGCGGGTGGAGAAACGCGGAATTGTGACGGCGATCAAAAGCACGTGTGACTTAGATCTTTTGCAGCAATCGCGTAGCCCCAGGCGCCTCGCCTGGGCGTGCCCTTAGTCTGAGCACTCTCACCCTCAAATCGGATCAAGCCTTGCGCAGAGACTCGAAGGCAGGCGAGGGCGCCTGCCTCTACGAAGACCCAGAGAATGAATAGCTATTAGATAGAACGAGGAACTATTAGAACGACAACCCGCGCGGACCAGAGTGTCCGCCCTTACTCCATCGACGCGCCCAGCGGCTCGTACTTGTACCGACCAGTCTTCTTATTGCGACTGCTCTCCCAATACACCGCCGACGTATTCTCCATGGCGCCATATTCCTGCAAGGCAATCGCCATCACTGCCTTCTTGTTAATCATCACGCGCCGCATACTCACCGCTTTAAACGGAATGTTGATCAAAACAAACTTGGCTTTCGGCTGTGCCGCGTGCCAGGCTTCGGCGCCCGCACCATGGATCACCAGCAAAACAAAACCCTGGCGTGTAGGATCGTCCGCGCCAAACCCCGCCGTAATGTGCGGATCGCCAAAACCAAAGAACGCGTTATAGGGGTCAACCACCTTGAAGCCCAGCGCACCTTCATCCAGCATCGGGCTCTTCGCCTTAGCCACGATCACCAGGTCTTCGACGCCGTCTCCATCCAGATCGGCCAGCATTCCCGGAAAGTTTTTTACCAGCGTGAATTGATCGCCAAAACGCTCACGAACGAACTTGTCATCCACTGCCACAGGCGGCTGCACCAGCGTCACGCCCGGCTTGGCGTCAGCTTCCGCAGACGGCGCAGGTTGCTGGGCGAAAGCGAGCGTTGCCGCAAAAATGGTGACGGGAAATAGAAAATACACAGCAAGTCTGAGAGCAGAGCGCATACAACAACCTTACTCCCGCAACCCCACCCAAGGGAGAGACTGACTCGATTCCGAGATTACTTTAGGGTATGCGCCAGGAAAACGCCACTGTCGTCGCAGCAGGTCGCTTTTCAACCAAAGTGCGCGCAATCACGCGCAACAGATATCCAAGTCACTGCAATCAGGGAAAGGCCGTCCGCACACTACAGTGTGCGGATTGATGGATACTCTTCCGGTCACTCTGCAATATCAACTTCGGAGGAACCAAGATGCGAGCTAAAGCGATCTTACTGTGTGCATTCCTATTTGCGTTCGCAATCAGTGCGCCAGCCGGGACTTACAAAGAACTCCACAGCTTCGACTACAACAGCCCCGCCCATTCGCCCTATGCTGGCGTTGTCTTTGATCGCGCAGGCAATCTCTACGGAGTCGCTGCCTATGGACAAGACTACACCGACGGAGCAATTTTCGAGCTCACTCCATCGGGAAACGGTTGGACGTATCAGGAACGGTTCAAATTTGAGCTATTGTTCCATGAGGACTACTACGGTCAGGAACCAATCGGCGGATTAGCGATCGATGAAGGCAACAACGTATACGCAACCGCTAGCTTCGGCAATTCGGATGGGGCTACCAGTTGCGGCACCGTCTTCAGCCTGTCCACGCAGACCGTCATTCACAATTTCAGAGGCCCTGACGGGTGCGATCCTGAAGCAAACCTGCACTACTACAACGGCCGCCTCTGGGGCACAACCAGGAGCGGAGGCGCCAAGGGTCAGGGCACCGTCTTCTCCATGGATACAAACGGAAACTCGTTTCAGTTCGACTCATTCTGTGGCAACGGACGCGAACCCTCTGGCGGAATCAACGTTTGGGGCTACGGCGTCACCTCTTCCGGAGGACCAACGGGCAAGGGCAACATCTATAGGTATAAGTTGGATCCGAAACGGGTATTGATCAACAAGCTCAACTTCTCATTGAACGGTAAAGCCGGCTATGCGCCAATGGGGGATGTGCTGGCCGTGTATGTCGGTGGTGTGCGGAAGATGTACGGAACCACCTCTGCTGGAGGTACGGGCGGCGGCGGTGCTGTTTATCAGCTTTCAGAGATCGAACCCAATTCCGATCGGTGGCAGCTCAGTGTTTTGCACTCGTTCCGCGCCAACAGTGAAAAAGGATGGGCTCCGAAGGCAGAGCTGACGGTTGATGCCAAGGGTAATCTCTATGGGACGACGGAGCGAGGAGGAGTTACTGGCTCGGATGGCTGGGATTGCGGCACTGTGTTCAAGTTGTCTCCCGGGAAGAGCGGCAAGTGGGCGCACAGAATAGTACATAGCTTCGATGCGAACTATCCATCCTTTGAGGGCTGCTCTCCTTACAGCGGCGTCGTGCTGGACAGCGCAGGGAATCTATACGGCACCACAGCCTTCGGGGGGTTTAATCGCTCGGGTGGCACGGTGTACGAAATCATTCCGTGACGACGCGGAACCTGGCGGGTGGAACATCTCTACTCCTGGAAATGTTCCCACCCACCCGGAATCAGCGCACTCCGTTTTGCCTTCGCGCCTTCGGATTGAGTCCAAATGGAAATCTCCCTCGTCCGCTGAATCTCCCCGATGCGCGTTACGGGAACACCAACGATCTTGTCGGGCACCTTCGATCCCGCCGGAGTGGTAAACAGCAGTTCGTAATCTTCCCCACCATGCAGTGCGTGTTCGAGGCTCGCATGATGGGCGCGCGGGATCAACTCGGCGGAAATGCTCGCACCAACTTCGCTCTCTTCGCAGATGTGATGCAGATCGGTCGAAAGCCCGTCGCTGAGATCAATCATCGACGTGGCAATCTTGCGCTCGCGCAAGTAGCACCCGACTGCAAGGCGCGGCTCTGGGAAAAAGTGCCGCGGACATTTCTTCGCATTCAACTTCTTCTTAGGGCTGGCATACATTTTCGCCAGCGCCAGCGCGGACCCACCAAGTTCTCCGGTTACATAAATCAAATCGCCGGGCTTCGCCCCTGATCGACGCACCGCTTTGCCGACCGGCGCGGAGCCTACAACGACGATGTCGGCGAGAATTCCATCCGGCGATGCAGAAGTGTCGCCGCCAGCCAGCGCAACGCGGTGCTGGCGCGCCAGCGCAGTCAATCCACGCAAGAATCCATCCACCCATTTCTGCGGAAGCTTCTCTGGCACCGCCAAAGACAGAAAGACAGCCACAGGTTCCCCACCCATGGCGGCTATGTCGCTCAATCCACGCGCTAAACAACGATGCCCCACCGACTCCGGCGAATGCCAGTCGCGACGAAAGTGAACACCCTCTAAAGAGAAGTCCGTCGTGACCAGCATCTCGTGGCCGGGAGGGATGCGCAAGATCGCAGCATCGTCACCGATGCCCAGGGCGATTCCCTGCGAAGTGCCGGATATTCGGCGGATACGCGCGATCAGCGATTTTTCCGATTGAGGCAAGGCAAGACGAATATACAGCCTCCGAGCCTTCCGGCACGTTCAAGGACCGACAACGCGCCTACGGGCAGCCCAGCCCCAGCACGGAGGCTCGTGTGGCAGCGGAGCTTGCTCCTCTGAAGGGCGGACTTCCGCTTGCCTGTCATCCAGATTCCCATTTTGGTCCGCTACCCGGCCCTTCGGCGGATCGTCCTAATCACTTGAGCCCTATCGAACCTTCGTAACACCCCTATGGGTTTTGGAAGGTTGACACCTGGGAACCTACTTTGTTACGGTTTGATGAGTCAATTACCTGATTTTTATTCGCTGAAACGCCGACTCGGTGAGAATAGTCGCGCAAAGTAGGCATACCTGGTTCCGGGAGCTTGAAATAAGCAGCACGCGCACGGGCCTCACTTGCTGCACTTTCAGCGGGCGTGAGGGGCGCGATCCGGAACGGGATAAGCCGCAGTCCGAGGCCTTACTGGCTCTCGAATCCTGATCCAATTTGGACGGCACACATTTGCGTAAGCAGTCATACATTTTGTTTGTAGCACGCGGAGCCGATGGACAACTCCGCAAGATTCCTATTTCGCTGAACTATCTCTACGTTTTGGTGGCGGGGATTGCGATCGGAATGCTTAGCCTGACCGGCATCGTGGGTTCGTATACCCGCATGTTGGTTAAAGTCTCTCGTTTTAACCAGTTGCGGACGGAAAAAGAGCAGCTCACACAGCAGTATTCCAGGCTGGAGCAGGTTGCCAAAGAACGTGACGTGCAAGTTGCCTCGCTGGGATCGCTGGCTGGCGAAGTTTCCTCTCTCTACGGTTTGAAGTCCGAACCAGCTCTTGTCAATACCTCGGAAAAGCTTGATAGCAATCAGGTTGTTCATTCTATGGATCAGCTTTACGCGCTGCGCACCACGGCGCTGAGTGGCGCTGCCTCCATTGGAATCAGCACCTTGAGCGGGCAGCGCAATCTTTCCACCGCCGATTGGCTGCGCGCTTCCGCCATGCCAAATCTGTGGCCGGTTGAAGGTACGGTGACAGGCTCGTTTGGCGAACGCATCGATCCCTTCAACGGTGAAGGCGCTTTCCACATGGGAGTAGATATTTCCGCCGAAGTTGGAGAGCCGGTTATAGCTCCCGCCGACGGCGTAGTCACCTTCGCCGACTTCATGGGCGGATACGGGCGGGCTGTGACTCTGGAGCACGGAAATAGCGTAGCTACACGCTACGGACATCTGTCAGGCTTCGCGGTCGTCGCCGGGCAGCGCGTACGGCGTGGCGACACCATCGGCTATGTTGGATCCTCCGGACGCAGCACCGGACCTCATCTCCACTACGAAGTTCGCATCGGCGATACCCCAGTCAATCCCTATAAATACCTGCGGATGACCTGGGCGCGGCACCACGGGAATGTTGCTTCGGGGATGTAGGCAGTTCTTTTAGCCTCCTTCGCGCCTTCCGTTGCGGTCTCTTCTTGCGTGACGCAATTTCTTCAGTTCCATTCTGGCTATCCCAAACGCCAGCCCCTTGCTATCCTGATCTTCAGGCACGATCTCCGACCACGAGGTAAGAGCGATGAACATAGAAATCCGCGACACGGCTCTGGAGGCTCGAATCCAGAAACAGGTGCAATCGACTGGCTCTGGCAGCGTCGAGGAAGTATTGCTCCGCCTGCTGGAAACCCAGGAGGAACAGGACCGATGGCTCGCGGACAACCGTGACCCTATCAACGCGAAAATCCAGCGGGGCATTGAGCAACTTGATCGGGGTGAAGGAATTTCCGAGGAGCGGTTGGATGCTCATCTGGCAAAATTGAAAGCCAACGCTGAGTGAACGTGCGTTACGTGCTTGCGCCGGAAGCCGCTCTCGATCTATTCCACATTTGGTACTACATCAAGCAGGAAAGTAGCCTTGCCACAGCGGATCGCGTCGAATCGGCGACGCTGTTGGCGTGGGAACGGGAACGCGGATGATCTGGACACGGGTGGGGGCTGCGGCCCAAGAAGCAACAGGGATCGTTCCGTCTGTCCCCGGAATATTCAGAAATGATAAAATCTGGGCGGCAAGCGGTTGTCTCTGCGTTGTTTGATGATGAGGTGAAAATTGGAAATTTCCGATACTGAGAAGCAATCCGCCAGCGGATCTGCAGCCGAAATACAAGCATTGAATGCAATCCTCGCAGCCTTTAGCAAGCTTGATGCAGAGAGCCGGGAACGAGTCTTTCAGACGGTCGCTACCTTTTTCGGGCTTCAGACCGCTGCGACCATGTTCGGATTCGGACCCCGTTTAGCGACAAGATCTGCAGCACCCCCGTCCGACTCTACCCCGAACGGGCAACGCGCTAAGGAACCATCTTTTTCAGAAGATCGCTCCCTCTCGCCGAAGCAATTCATGTTTGAAAAGCAACCCAAGACCGATGTCGAGAAGGTTGCTTGCCTGGCTTATTATTTGACGCACTACCTCCAAACACCACACTTCAAGACGCTGGACATTAGCAGGCTGAATACGGAGGCTGCACAGGTCAAGTTCGCTAATCCTGCGGTCGCAGTGGAAAACGCAACCAGGCTAAGTTATCTTGTTCCGGCAACGAAAGGCATGAAACAAATCAGCGCTCTGGGCGAACAGTTCGTGTTAGCGTTGCCGGATAGAGAACGGGGCAAGCTAATTATGAAAACAGCCAGACCGCGACGACGCAATCGCAAGAATGATCAGCAGCCAGATGACGAGGGACAAGAATAGTGAACGACAGAAGTCTCCGTGGGAATGCGGTCCGCCTCGCCGTATTCAATCATAAGGGAGGCGTCGGGAAGACGACTCTTAACGTCAACATCGCCGCTGCACTCGCTTCTCTCGGAAAACGCATTTTGTTGGTTGACTCAGATCCTCAATGTAATCTTACCTCCTGTCTCATCGAAGAGAACGTCGTGGACGATTTGCTGGATAATTCAGATTCTGACGCCGGAAAGACAGTGTGGTCGGCGGTAAAACCGGTGTCAGAGTCCCTCGGCGAGGCTCGCAATGTCGATCCGATCGAACGCCTTCCCAACGTCTACATCCTGCCCGGCGACATACGCCTCTCGGAATTTGAGCAAGAGCTTTCGCCGATGTGGAACGAGTGCTTCCAGAGGAAACTTAGAGGATTTCGCGGAACAACAGCCCTCAGTCGCCTTGTGGACTATGCCGTTGCCAAGTATGCGATTGACTATGTGTTTTTTGACGCCGGCCCCAACATAGGCCCTCTAAATCGCGTTATCCTCCTCGATTGCGATTTCTTCATCGTTCCGGCCGCGTGCGACTTGTTCTCGATTCGAGCGATGAAGACACTAGGACACACTCTTGAGCGCTGGATCTCTGACTGGCAGACTATAGTCGAGCTGGCACCGACGGGGGTGCATTTACTGCCCGGGCGCCCGAAGTTCATGGGCTATATCCCACAGCGTTTTCGTGTATATGGTGGAAGCGTTGCAACTAGCTATGCAGCCTACCTTCCGAAGATTGAAAAAAGCGTAGCCAGCGACATTATCGCGGTTCTCCATAGAGTAGGGGCTGAACTCGCACCGTGGTCTGCAAGCGAAAGCGAACTCGGTCAGATTAAAGACTTCGGCACAATTGCCACGGCCTCGCAGGCGGAAGGCGTCCCGATGAAAGACGTCTCTGTTGGAACGCCGGACCAAAGAACAGACGCCAACACCGCCTTTCGTGCGATTGCGCAGAAGATAATCTTTCGCGCACACTCCTAAATGATGACGAACACGACTCCCGACGCCACGGACTACGAAGCGCTGTTTCACGGGCTCGCGGAGCACTACATCGAAAATCAAGGGATCATTAGGCGTTTCTTGGAAAGTATTCACGTCCAGATAGCTGACGCGATTGTCGAGCCTGAACCGCTTGCTAAGTTGGTCCATTCGGTCAAGAGGAGGATGAAGGAGCCGTCCCACCTCAAAGACAAGCTGGAGAGAAAGCTGGAAAAGGCCAAGAAACAGGGTCAGCCTCTAGATATTACGAAAGAGAATTTGTTTTTAAAAATCACAGACCTTGGTGGTTATCGCATTCTTCACCTCCACACACAGCAAATGGTGGATATACACCGTGAGCTCCTCAATCTCCTAGATCAAGCTCAGTGTGATCTCTTCGAAGCTCCTTTCGCCAACATATGGGATGAGGAGTCGCGCACATTTTTCGAAGGAATAGGTATCAAGACGGAGGTGAACCCGCGCCTCTACTCGAGTGTCCACTACGTGGTAAGGCCCCGTAGTGCTGGGAAGGTTATAACCTGCGAAATTCAAGTAAGGACACTTGCCGACGAAATATGGGGTGAGATCGACCACAGCATGAACTACCCCCACGAGCACGAGAACCTTGCATGCCGCGAACAAATCAAGGCATTGGCGAGAGTCGCGTCGAGCACAAGTAGACTGGTCGATTCGATCGTCGCATCCCGTCGCGACTGGGAGGAGCGGAAGAAGGACGAACGTCGCGATGCTAGCTTAGAGTCCGCACCCTCGAAAGATCGCCCTGCCCAAGTTTAATGAATCCGAATTAATCCGGGGACGAATTAATCCGGGGACAGACGGGGCGTTCTCCGTATTAGTCTGACGCTAACATGCACGCTGTCTGCGCTACGAGTCAGCTTCGGTGTAACTTATCTCTGTCTCGGACCAAGAACAGAAAACGAAAATACAAGCTTCCGCGAGTGTTCGCCCACCCAGGTTATCGTGCAAAGAGCGCACGCGAACCTGGGGCACCGAGTCAGGCTCATAGCGTCAACCGGCCGGTGGAGGTACGCCTCCTAGTTTAGCGAACGAATAGCAGATTCCTCACTTCGTTTCGGAATGACAATTCTTCAGTGTCTAGTGGACTGGAACGGCCAGCACGTCGAGTTGAGTTCGAGACTACCGAAGGCACTGAGGGTCACGGAGCGCGAAGGGTGGACGCGGACCTGGGTACCCGGTATCTTCTCGAGTGTACGGGAGGGAAAGAGATTCCTCGCTGCGCTCGGAGGCTGTGACTTTATTCAAATTACGCGGTTTTTAGGCGCGTAAGTTGTTTGTTTTCAGCGTTAGTTTTTGGAACAAACAATAAAGTCACAGGCTCCCGGAATGACAATTGCGAGAGTGAGCCGAAGTAAGTTGGAGAGGCTGACTAAGAGCGGCCAGCAGGAATGCTCGCCCTACATGGGTGTTTCTAGCTTCTGGTTCTAATTTCGCAGGCCGTTCCAATATTCAGAAATCACAATGGAGTTGCCGGGATTCTGCGGATCGTACTTGACCGACGTCAGCAGGCCTAGGCGGCAACTGTGCAGGTTGATCCACTGGCGCAGGTAAGTGACATCCTGCGAGCAGTTATATTCGACGCCAGCAATTTCATATTGATAGAGCAGCAACTGATGGAACTTGGGATCTTTGCCGGGCCCGGCTTCTACGTAGGTTTCCTGCACATCGAGGACGCTGCCATCGGTGATGCGTCCGACCTGGTCGAGGTATTGGCGGCGCTCGCGCTCGATGTCATCCGGCGTCTTGGTTTTGCGCCGCGCCAGTCCGAACACAGCCAGCGCCACGGCGGCGACGCTGAGAACAATCGTGTAAATCTTCAAGAAATCCATGTTTAAAAAACCAGGGCTGGCAGGAGACTCTAACAGGGTGACTCTTCCAGAATACCTACATCCGCGAAAGGACGGAAGGGTACAAAAGATATTCGGGCTTGTCCTGGGGCGAATAGCAGATTCCTCACGATGGAGCCGTTCGGAATGACAAACTTTTAGAGTTATGCAACAACCGCCTTACGACAACCGGTTTACGCAATTTCGTCGGCGACCGGGTTGCGCAGGATGCCGATGCCTTCGATCTCAACTTCCATGACGTCCCCGCCGACGACGGGGCCGACGCCACTTGGAGTGCCGGTGGCGATGAGGTCTCCGGGAAGCAGCGTCATGAAGCGGGCGATGTAGCGAATGACTGCGTCGAGTGGGAAGATGAAATCCAGCGTGGTGCCATGTTGGCGAACCTGGCCGTTGACGCGGGTTTCAACCGTAACGCCTGCCCACGGATCAAGTTGCGTCGTGACGACAGGCCCGACGGGGCACGAGGTGTCGAAGCCTTTTGCGCGAGTCCACTGACCATCTTTCTTCTGTAAATCGCGGGCGGTGAAATCGTTAACGCAGGTGTAGCCGAGGATGTAAAAGCGCACATCTTCGTCGGGTGCGAGCTTCGAGCAGCGCTTGCCGATGACGACGCCGAGCTCTCCTTCGTAGTCGCTGCGTTCGGCGAAAGTGAGCCGGCGAACCGTGCCTCCCGGAGCTAGCAGCGCGGAGGGAGGCTTGAAGAACAGTAGCGGCTCTTTGGGAACTTCGTTGCCGAGTTCGGCGGCGTGTTCGCGATAGTTGCGGCCTACGCAGATGATTTTCGAAGGGCGCACCGGCTCGAAAAGAGTGGCGTCGGACAGGATGAGCGGAGTGATCGGTATACTGGGAATACTTTCCAGCTTGCCGTTCGCCTCTTCTGGAGTAGCGAGAAGAAGGCGCGTAATGGAGTCCCTGCCAGCCAGGGATTCGACGAGGCCGAAGTGAGGAGCGTTTTCGAATTGGAAACGGCAATATTTCATAAGAGCGGCTCTCGGCTATCGGCTACAACTCTTCATCTTTCAATACTTGAAATCCGTAGCGGGCCGAAAGCTAACAGCCGACAGCTGTTTACGGAACCTGTTCGCTGGCTTCTTCTGATTTTGCGCTTTCGTTTCCTCGGACATCCAGCGCGGTTACGGAATATAAATACGCTTTGCTCGAGGCCACGTTCACATCCCGGAACGATGGGGCTTTCACTAATTCGGCGTTAATTTTTTCTGCTTGTCCGCCTTGTTCGTGTCGGTAGACACTGTACCCAGCCAGATCGCTTTCGGTGTTGGCGGTCCAAGTGAGATCGATGAACGCTTTCTGCCCTTCGCCGGAGAAAACCGCTTGCAGAGCTGTTGGAACGGTGGGTGGGAAAGTGTCATGTGCAACGATTTTCACGGGGGCGGAATCTTCGCCCTCGGCATCAATGGCATCTCGGGTGGGCCTGCTGCATTCTGGAGCACTGGGGTTGAGAGCGCACAAATCGGGGAACAGCGCATCCGCATGGGTCACGACTTCAATGCGATATTCGTAGGTCTTCTCCCAGGTGAAGTCGGGGTCCACCAGACGCATCTCCTGTTGCCTGCCCATTAAGACTTCGCCGACGAGCGTTCGTTCAGCCGTACCCTTCTGCGTTCGATACACACGGTAGATGGAACGGGGCACACCCGGTCCATCTGAAATGGAAAGTAGTGGACCATTCCATGTGAGAACAACGCCATTCGCGGTCAGTTCACCTTTGAAAGCGGATGGTGGAGGCTCGGTTCGGGCGGAGGAAACTTTCACAAAATTTGATATTCCTGCGCCGTGCTTCTCAGTGTTTAACGATTCGATCGCATAAGTGACGAAGGCCTTCGGATCGGCCATCCATTCCATGGGGAGAGTATCCATGAAACGCGCCGTCACGACGGCCGGGATGTTCGCAGCCGTATTCTTCTTTGTGGTGTCCAGCTCGGGAACCGTCACTTCTCTTACTGGAGCACCGCATTCGGTGATTTTGTCTTGCTGGCTGCGGCAGATTCGCGTCGGTCCGGCAAAACGGATGCCATCGCCATCGGTGGTCTCTGCTGGAAGCGTCCAGCTGAGCAAGACTTTATCGCCCTTGCGAACCGCTTTGAGATCCGTCGCTGGCAGAGGCAGTTCGAGCGACGGTGGCTGCGGCGGACCTGGTGCCGCGCAGCCGAACGTGGCAAGAAACAATCCGAGGGCGAGGACGCCGCCGAGTGCGCGCAGGCTTTCATGGCTCTTCATGGGCAACGTCATGGGCAACTAGAAAGACTAGCAGAAGAGAGTTGCAGTTCGTGGTCGATCCGCACATGGCGAGCACATCCGATTGCCAGCCGTGTCTTCCGCGAAAGGGATTCCTCGCTGCGCTCGGAATGAAAAGAAATTAGAAGGCTTTCGGATGTGGCGTCAGGAACCTGATTCCAAGAGCTCCTTCACTGCCGCGCGAAATACTTGCGTGTGGCGGTCGATATCTTCCGCTTCTGTCGCAGGCGACATTAGCGCCATGTTGTGAAACGGCGTGAGCAAAATGCCGCGATTCATCGCATACAAGTGCATGAAGCGTTCGAGTTCGAAATCCATGGCATCGTGGGCTTCGGTGCCGTTGCTTGGAGTCTTCGAGGCAAAAAGATATTCGGCGCGACAACCGAGACGGGTTACATGCCAGGGAATCTCAAAATCCTGAATTGCTTTAGCCACGCCCGCAGTCCAGCGCTCCGCCATAGGAATCATGCGCGTAAACGCCGTAGCTGTGAGAACTTTTTCCAGTGTGGCGCGCATGGCCGCGAGCGAGAGCGCATTCCCCGCCAGCGTTCCGCCGATGCCCCCGGTGTCGCAATCTTCGAGGCTGTGCTGGGCTTGGATGCGATCCGCGACTTCTTGCGTGACACCGTAGGTAGCGCCGGGGACACCACCGCCGATAGGCTTGCCGAAGACCAGAATGTCAGGCTCAAGATTCTCCGCCTTCGTAAAGCCGCCGGGACCGGCGCAGATGGTATGCGTTTCGTCGATGATGAGCAGAGTGCCATGCTTGCGTGTAAGGTCGCGTAACGCCTGGTGATAGCCCGTAGCTGGAGGAACAATCCCGACGTTGGTCATGGCGGGTTCGGCGAGAACGCAGGCGACATCGCCATTGGCGAGTTCGCGCTCTAACGCCTCCACATCGTTGAACTCGACGACGCGCGTCGTGACTGCGGGATTCACCGGTGGACCAATATTACCGCGACGAGGCCCGGTTACGCCGTTTTCCAGAGTCACGAACGTTTCATCCACAGAACCGTGATAGCACCAGTTGAAAACAAGAATCTTCGGGCGTCCCGTAATTTGCCGCGCTAGACGAATTGAAAAGCGGTTGGCATCGGTGGCCGTGAGCGTGAACTGCCAATAGGGCAGCCCGAAACGCTTTTGCAATTCCTCTCCGACCCAAACGGAATCTTCCGAGGGCAGCATCAGCGTGAGGCCGCGGCGCGACTGCTCTTCGATAGCCTTCACGGTCGCCGCCGGAGAGTGGCCTGTCATCGCTCCGGTATCGCCAAGGCAAAAATCAATGTAGCGATGGCCGTCAACATCGTAGAACTCGGCACCATGGGCCTCCCGAACAAACGGAGGAAATGCGCCGGCCCATTTCACCATCCAGTTCATCGGCACGCCCCCCAGCAGCGATTTCCGGGCGCGCTCAAACATGGCCTTTGATTTGGGATGGTCGTCGATGAACTTCTGCTGCTCGCGTTGCATCAGCGTTGCAAGGCGCTGGCGATGGATGGTCTTCATAGGCCTACCTTGGGAACAGGAACCTTACTATAAAGCAGCAAGCTTACCAGAATTTTCAGAGATTGTGGAAGGACCAAGATCGGAAGTTACGTCAAGACCGGTCGGACAAGGGCGTCCGCCCCACATTGGCTACAGGATATAGCGGGAGAGGTCTTGATTCTTCACAATGTCAGCCAGCATCTTGTCGACGTAGGCCGCATCGATCACGATCTGCTCGCCTTTGCGCTCGGGGGCGTCAAAGCTGATCTCGTCAAGCAAGCGTTCCATAATTGTGTGCAGCCGGCGGGCACCGATATTTTCAGTATCTTCATTCACTTTGAAAGCGAAGCGAGCTACTTCCTGCAGCGACTCGGGCTTGAATTCCAGCTTGACACCTTCAGTCTCCAGCAGCGCCGTGTACTGCTTAACTAAAGAGGATTTCGGTTCAGTCAGAATGCGAACAAAGTCTTCCATGGTCAACGAATCGAGCTCGACGCGGATCGGGAAACGGCCTTGTAGTTCTGGAATCAGATCGCTGGGCTTGGTGACATGGAACGCACCGGCGGCGATAAAAAGAATGTGGTCGGTCCGAACCATGCCGTAGCGCGTGTTGACTGTGGTGCCTTCGACGATGGGCAGGATGTCGCGCTGCACGCCCTCGCGGGAGACATCGGGACCATGCCCGCTTTCGCGCCCGGCAATCTTGTCGATCTCATCGAGAAACACGATGCCGGAATTTTCTACTCGATCAATGGCGGTGCGCGTGACCTGCTCCATGTCGATGAGGCGCTGCTCTTCTTCCTGGATCAAATATTCCAGCGCCTCCGTGACCTTGACCTTGCGCTTCTTTGTGCGCTGGCCAAAGAGATTCGGGAGCATATCCTTGACGTTGATGTCCATCTCCTCAACGCCCTGGTTGGAGATGATTTCAAACGCGGGAAAAGATTTTTCGCGGACATCGATCTCTACCATTTTCTCGTCAAGCTTGCCCTCGCGCAGTTGATGACGAAGTTTTTCGCGAGTGCGGGACTGAGAGTCTTCCGGCGGTACAGGCTCTTGCCCAACTACGGAAATCGGAGTTGGATCTGTGCGCGAAGCAATCGGCGGTAGCAGCAAATCGAGCAGCCGCTCTTCAGCGTTCAACTCGGCTTTGTCGGAAATGTCTTCGAGCTTCTCCTCGCGCACCATCTCGATGGCAAGCTCCACCAAGTCGCGCACTATGGACTCGACATCACGACCGACGTAGCCGACTTCGGTAAACTTCGAAGCTTCCACTTTTAGGAAAGGAGAATTCGACAGCTTGGCCAGCCGGCGTGCAATTTCCGTTTTTCCGACGCCGGTGGGTCCAATCATGATTATGTTCTTTGGAATGATTTCTTCCGCGAGTTCCGGCGTGAGCTTCTGGCGGCGCATGCGGTTGCGCAGCGCAATAGCAACGGCACGCTTGGCGGCCTTTTGACCGACAACATACTTGTCGAGTTCCGCCACGATTTCGCGCGGCGTCAGCTCGTCGAGCATAACTTGTTCTTCGTCAGCGGTCGTGGGGAGATAGAGGGCCATAGACCTGTCTTACAATTCTTCGATCGTAAAATTTTCGTTCGTGTAAATACACATCTTGCCAGCAATCTTCATAGCTTCTTCTGCGATCACGCGCGCGCCCAGCTGAGTATGTTCCGCCAACGCTGTTGCCGCAGCTTGCGCGAACGGGCCGCCGCTTCCAATGGCCGCGATGCCGCCATCGGGTTCGATCACATCGCCCTGCCCACTTAACAAAAACGTCGTGGTGTGGTCGGAGACGAGCAGCAACGCTTCCAGATGCCGCAAATACTTATCGGTGCGCCAGTCTTTGGCTAGCTCCACGGAGGCACGGCTCAGGTTGCCGTGATACTGCTCCAACTTCGATTCGAAGCGGCTGAAGAGCGAGAACGCATCGGCGGTTGACCCCGCAAATCCGGCGAGAATCTTCTCCTGATACAGGCGACGAATCTTCTTCGCCGTGTGCTTAATCACGGATTCGCCGAGCGTAACCTGGCCATCTCCAGCCATCACGACCTTGCCGTCGCGACGGACGCAGAGCACGGTGGTAGATCGGATCAAGCGCTTGGGACGGGAATCTTCTGGGTCTGCGGATAAACTGCGTTTCGATGGCATTCGTCTGAATTTTGATTATACAGGGCAAACGGCGGCCTCGCTGGAGGCCGCAGTCCGCTTACATCCGCTGCGGCGACTCCTACGCCGCCAGCAACTGCCTCAAAACGAAGGGCAGAATTCCGCCGTTCTTGTAATATTGCGCCTCGACTGGCGTATCGATGCGAACCAGCGCCCTGAATTCCGTGGTCTTACCGTTGAGCACTGCGCGAACGATGATTTCGCGTCCCGGAGTAAAATTCTCGACCGCATCGCGAATACCGTTAATCTCAAAGACTTCTTCACCAGTCAGGCGCAGTGATTCAGCGGTTTCCCCAGCGCGGAATTGCAGCGGAAGGATTCCCATGCCGACCAGATTCGAACGGTGGATGCGTTCGTAGCTTTCGGCAATCACGCAGCGAACTCCGAGCAGCTTGGGGCCCTTCGCGGCCCAATCGCGCGAGGAACCTGATCCGTATTCCTTGCCTGCAAGAATCACCAGCGGAACGTTTTCGGAACGGTATTTTTCCGAAGCATCGAAGATCGACATCTCTTCCCCGCTCGGCATGTGTTTCGTATAACCACCTTCGGTTTGCACAAGCTTGTTGCGAAGGCGGACGTTGGCAAAGGTGCCTCGAACCATGAGTTCATGGTTGCCGCGACGCGCTCCGTAGGAGTTGAAGTCCCCGGGCTGCACGCTATGTGCAATCAAATACTTTCCTGCCGGACCATCTTTCTTGATCGAGCCAGCTGGAGAAATGTGATCGGTGGTCACGCTGTCGCCAAGAACGGCCAGCACGCGTGCGCCGCAAATCTCTTCAACGGCTGCAGGAGCCAGCGCCATATCGTCGAAGTACGGCGCTTGGCGAATGTAGGTGGAATCCGCTCCCCAGGCGTAAGTTTCTCCCTTTGGAATAACGAGAGAGCGCCAACGTTCGTCGCCGGAATAGACCTCGCCGTAACTCTTGATGAACATTGCGGAATCGATGCAGGATGCTACGGCTTGCTGCACTTCCTGCTGCGACGGCCAAATGTCGGCGAGGTACACGGGCTTGCCGTCTTTCCCCGTGCCGAGCGAATCCTTCCGCAGATCAAGATCGATGCGGCCCGCCAGCGCAAACGCCACCACCAGCGGCGGCGACATTAAATAATTCGCGCGAACTTCAGGGTTCACGCGGCCTTCAAAATTTCGATTGCCCGAAAGAACGGAAGCGACAACCAATTCTTTTTCTTCAATCGCCTGCGAAACTTCCGCAGGCAACGGGCCGGAGTTGCCGATGCAAGTCGTGCATCCGTAGCCGACGAGGTGAAACTTCAGTTGTTCCAGATACGGCATGAGGCCAGCACGGGTGAGGTAATCGGTGACGACCTTCGATCCCGGAGCCAGCGAACTCTTCACCCAAGGCTGGACGGAAAGACCTTTTTCCACGGCCTTCTTCGCCAACAATCCCGCCGCCACCAGAACCGACGGGTTCGAAGTGTTGGTGCAACTGGTAATGGCGGCAATTACTACGCTGCCGTGTTGCAAATTTGCGGCGATGCTATTGCCGGAATCCCCATTGGAAGCGGCTGCAACTGGATGCAGACCCTTGCTGGCCTTCATCAGCGAAGGCAGGGCTTGATGAAACGACTCGCCCGCCTTCGAGAGAATCACGCGATCCTGCGGACGCTTTGGCCCAGCCAGACTCGATTCTACCGTCGCCAAATCCAGTGAAAGATGCTCGGAATACTCAGCTTCCGGCGTGTTTGCGTCGTGGAACATGCCCTGCTCGCGGCAGTAGGCCTCCACCAGCGCAACCTGCTCGGCGGAGCGCCCTGTCAGTCGCAGATAGCGCAGTGTCTCTTCATCAATCGGGAAGATGCCGCACGTAGCGCCGTATTCCGGAGCCATGTTGGCAATGGTCGCGCGGTCGGCCAGCGACAGCGCACCAAGTCCAGGTCCATTAAACTCGACAAACTTGCCAACCACGCCATGTTTGCGCAGCATCTCCGTAATAATCAGCACCAGATCGGTAGCCGTAGCGCCTTCCGGCAACTGGCCCGTCAGCTTAACGCCCACCACCATTGGAATCAGCATAGAAACCGGCTGACCCAGCATCGCGGCCTCGGCCTCAATGCCGCCAACGCCCCAGCCCAGCACACCCAGTCCGTTAATCATCGTCGTGTGCGAGTCGGTGCCAACCAGCGTATCGGGATAAGCGACCGCTTTGCCGTCGCGCTCCTGCACAAAAACAACGCGGGCCAGATATTCCAGATTCACCTGATGCACGATGCCGGTATCCGGCGGAACAATCGCCAGATTCCGAAACGCTGTCTGCCCCCAACGCAGGAAACCGTAGCGCTCTTTGTTGCGCTGGAATTCGAGCAAGGCATTCATGTCGAAGGCTTGCGGCGTTCCAAATTCATCCACCTGCACGGAGTGGTCAATCACCAGCTCGGCGGGCTGTAGCGGATTGATCTTATTGGGATCGCCTCCCAGTCGCCGCATAGCATCGCGCATCGCCGCCAAATCGACCACGGCAGGAACTCCCGTAAAATCCTGCAACAGCACGCGGCTGGGCGTGAAGGCAATTTCCTTCTCCGGCTTGCTCTTGCAATTCCACGCTGCGAGGGCGCGCACTTCATCCTTGGTCACGTTGCGGCCATCTTCGGTGCGCAGCAGATTCTCCAGCAAAATGCGCAGCGAGTAGGGCAGGTGCTTGGTCGAAATGCCCTGCTTGTCGAGAGCGTCCAGCCGATAGAGTTCGTAATCCTTCTGACCAACGCGAAGAGTGGAGCGGCTGCCAAAGCTGTTCATGAAGTGCCTTTCTGATGAGTGCGAAGAGTGCGGTAACCGTAACTTCACAGTTTAATCGCAACAGGGCGTGTTGGGCGAAAGTCTGAGATCGTGTAGGGCGAGCATTCCTGCTCGCCACGGGGGAGGTACGCTGTTCATTCACGGAAATGAGGGTGCCCCAGGTTCGCGTCCGTTCTTTGGACGATAACCTGGGTGGACGCACTCTCGAATGAGTTCGTCTGTGGTTTCTGTTTTTTGGTTCCGACGCGTGAGGACGTCGGACAGGTGCATAGATTCCCTTGGACACCGTAAATCGCGTGGTATTAAAAAACGAAGCTACTACACCGAAGCTGACTCATAGCGCCAGCAGTACCCAGGTTAACGTCAAAGAACGACGTGAACCTGGGGCACCGGGCAGGACCTGAGATCGTGTAGGGCGAGCATTCCTGCTCGCCAGGGCGGGAGACACTATTTCATTCGCGGAAACGCCCAGTTTAGTGAAAATCCCGGTGCCCCAGGTTC
>JANXUC010000044.1 GCA_025352065.1 Acidobacteriaceae bacterium
TCAGTATTGCTCCATTCGGCATTAAGTGACGTTCAAAAAGTACACACAGCGTACACACGGAAAAGAAGGAAAAAGCAGAAAGTTCATGAAATGTGCTTAAATGCTGGTAGCGCTAACGGGAATCGAACCCGTGTTTTAAGAATGAGAATCTCACGTCCTAACCCCTAGACGATAGCGCCACGCCCTGCGTGGACCTCTCACAGTATAGCAAAGGAAAGCAGCCTCGCAGAATCAACTCTTGCGACCCTAGAGTGTGCTAAAACTCTTCAAGGAAGTCTACGTTGGCCGGGAGAAGTCCGCTGACGAGACGCTTCGCCTGGGGCTGCTGGGGCTGCTGGGGCTGCTTGATCTTCATGAGACTCGGACCAAACTGCTGCGCGCTCCTGCTGATCACCGCACTCTTTGTTCCAATACTAGCTGTCGCCGCCGAGTCGCAGGAGTCCACGAAAGCCTTCTATCAATCTCCCGGCACAAAAAAGATGGCCGCGCTGCTGGAGAAAATCTTGCTTGAACAGCCTTGGCAAACTGATCCC
This sequence comes from Acidobacteriaceae bacterium, assembly GCA_025352065.1. GTDB lineage: Bacteria > Acidobacteriota > Terriglobia > Terriglobales > Acidobacteriaceae > JANXUC01. The sequence continues at coordinate 534 of JANXUC010000044.1, forward strand.
AACAAGAGTGAAGAACGGGTGTAACGCCTTCAAGCCGGCCTTGCGGCCAAACCCAGCCTTCGCGATGAACTGAAAATGCGCGAGGCTCTCGCGGAAAATCTTCTGCGCGCCGGAGACAGCGCAGGAGCCGTCAAACAGCTGGAGAAAATTCGTAACTTAGCCAGCGAAAACGGCATTGTACTGGCGCCGTTTTTTGAGAAGCAGATTCGAGACACTCTGGCCATTGCCTACTTACGTCTCGGCGAACAGGAAAATTGCGTCCAGTATCACGGCCAGGAATCCTGCGTGTTTCCAATTCACGGCTCCGGCGTTCATAAGTTGCAGCGCGGCGCGCAGGGTGCCGTTCGCGAACTGACCACCGCACTGGAAAAAGATTCCAGCGATCTGAAATCACGCTGGCTGCTGAACATCGCTTACATGACTTTGGGACGCTACCCTGCGGATGTGCCTGCGCGATGGCTGATCCCGAGTTCGCGTTTCGATTCAGAATATGATCTCGGAAAGTTCCTCGACATCGCCCCCTCCGTTGGCCTCGCCGTCACAAGCCATTCCGGCGGCGCAATTCTGGAAGATTTTGACGGTGACGGATTTTCAGGATGTGACTACGTCCGGCGGCTTTGGCCATCTCCAGAAAGGCCACGGCATTGCTTTCGGGGACATCGACAATGACGGCGATGAAGATATCTTCGAAAAAATGGGCGGCGCGTTTCCGGGCGATTCCTATCAGAGCGTACTCTACGAAAATCCGGGCCACGGGAACCACTGGATTACACTCGATCTCGAAGGCATTAAGTCGAATCGTTCGGCATTCGGAACCAAAATCCGCATTACGCTGGAAGCAGCGCCAGGCAAGCGACACATCTACCACACGGTCGGATACGGATCGAGCTTTGGCGGAAATCCGTTGCGCCAGCATATTGGTTTGGGAAAAGCGGAAAGAGTTGCGGAAATCGAAATCTCCTGGCCCACTTCGAAGCTGGTACAGAAATTCACGAACGTTGCCCTAGATCGCGCGTTCCATTTGCGCGAGGGCGCCAGCTCGCTGCAACTTCTGCACTGGAAGACTTTTTCCCTGCGCCAGCACTCGGAGGAAGCCATGCACCACTAAGCCCCTGACGAACAGAGTGCTTTGCGTGTATCTTCAAACATCTCGGATGAAACTATGAAATCACGGCTTACCGTTTTGCTAACCCTCGCGGCACTTTCAGCGACCCTGTTTTCCGCAGCCGCCATCGCCCAACAGCCTCCGGACACAGCAACGAACGAACGAGGCCTAGCGCCGATCCTCCACTATATTGCCTCCGGCTGGGATACGCTCACGCGCTCGATGACCTCCTGCGACAGCCTCGTGGATTCCAAAATCAAGGCGGCGCCTGTGCTCTATCTGCCTGCCAACTTTCCCACCCCAGCCGCCGTGCAGAAGCTTCAAACCGATTGCGGAGTCCAGATTGAACACCTGCCCGCTGTCATCCATGAACCCGGAACCGTAGATACACGCGCGTTCCATCCCCATGGACTTCTGTATTTGGAAAACAAGTATGTCGTTCCCGGTGGCCGCTTCAATGAAATGTACGGCTGGGATTCCTATTTCATCATTCGCGGCTTAGTGCGCGACGGCCGAGTCGATCTCGCCCGCGGCATGGTCGACAATTTCTTCTTTGAGATTGAGCACTACGGCTCCGTCCTGAATGCCAATCGCACCTACTACTTCAGCCGCGCCCAACCGCCATTCCTCAGCTCCATGGTCATGTCTGTCAGTGAAGCCGACCATCAGGCTGGACATGACGATCCGGCATGGCTCGCCAAGGCCTATACCTATCTAACCCGTGATTACGAAATGTGGACGCGCGAACCGCACCTTGCCGGCAACACGGGCCTCTCGCGTTATTACGACTTCGGCCATGGACCGCCCGCGGAGGCGTTGCAGGATGAAAGCGGTTTCTATCGCAAGGTCACCTCATACTTTATTCTTCATCCAGAACACGCGGCTGGAATGCTGGTGGAAAAACTGTCCGACGCGAAGGCATCTGACTCGAAATCTCCAATCCTCGGGGCCAGCTATTCTGTGCAAGTCTGCGATCAGCCCACAACCATGGCGCGCCCCGAGTGCGAACCCGCACGCAGCGTCAGCCTGAGCGAAGACTATTACAAAGGCGACCGCGCCATGCGCGAATCCGGTTTCGATATTTCCTTCCGCTTCGGCCCCTACTCCGGCGCCACCCATCACTACGCCCCAGTCTGCCTCAACAGCCTTCTATACAAGACCGAACGCGACTTGGAGCAACTCAGCCAGCGTCTCGGGCGCAAATCCGACGCTGAGCTCTGGAAAAAACGCGCTGAGCGTCGCCAGCAAACCATGCAGAAGTATTTCTGGAACGAAAAAGCGGGACTCTTCTTCGACTATGACTTCCAGCGCTCCCAGCAATCCACCTTCCGCTACGCCACCACGTTCTATCCTTTATGGTCCGGACTGGCAACGCAGGAGCAGGCCAAGGCACTCGCCAAGAACTTGCCCATCCTGGAGCGTCCGGGCGGCCTCGCTATGAGCACCGAAGAAAGTGAGGGCCAGTGGGATTACCCGTACGCCTGGGCACCCCTGCAACTGATCGCCGTGGAAGGCCTGCGCCGCTACAGCCTGGCCGCCGATGCTGACCGCCTTTCCTACGAATTCCTTTCCACCGTGGCTGAGAACTTTCGGCGCGACGGCACCATTCGCGAGAAATACAACGCCGTCACCCGCTCCTACGAAGTCAAGGTCGGCGCCGGCTACCAGGCCAACGTGATCGGCTTTGGCTGGACCAATGGCGTCTTCCTCGAACTCCTGCACAATCTCCCAAAGAGCGACCTGGAGCGTCTTGGCAAAGAGCAGAACACTCCGTCCGCCGCAAAGTGACGCTGCAACTCTAACGTGAGCGGCGGGAACCCGATCCTTGCTGCCCATCGATTCGCGCCTCAATCGCTCTGCGGCGCCATTCCCTACCTGGCTCGAACCGTCCCAATCTGGAACTACGACCTTTTCCGATGACAAAAATTGGCATCTACCCTCCCGCGCAATCTCACCCTTGGCCCCATTTCAGGTTACTAAGCGTGCTTCCCGCTTGAAAACACGGCAATTAGAACTAGGGCCTTTCTTACCTTGGTAACTTCCTCGAATGGCGCGGCAAGTGCAATCATCTAGTCCGAAAGGTCGCGAAAACGACCAAGATTTCAAGCCTAACTAGAGAGAGAAGAGGGGACAAACTTCAATGAAGAAACAAAAGGGATTTTCACTAATCGAACTGCTGATCGTGGTCGCGATCATTCTGATCATCGCCGCGATTGCCATTCCGAACCTGCTGCGCGCCCGTATGGCCGCCAATGAAGCTTCCGCTGCGGCTTCCATCCGTACCATCAACACGGCGGAAATCACCTACCAGACCAACTATCCCGCGACCGGCTTCGCCGCCGCGATCACGAACCTCGGCGGTCTTGCTCCTTGCACAGCCGCCATCGCGACCGCCTGCTTGATTGACAGCAACCTGTCTAGCGGCACCAAGACCGGCTACAACTTCACCGCGGCGGGAACCGGTGGTCCTCCGGCTACCACGTACACCGCTAATGGTAAGCCTGTGACGGCAAACCAGACCGGCGTGCGCGCCTTCTGCGCCTTTGAAGATGCGGTCGTCCGCGCCGATCCGGCTGGCGTCGGTGGCACCACCGCAGCAACTTGCGGAGCCTTCTTGCCGCTCTAGACTGCAGGTTTCTGCAAGAGTTGTTTCGTTCCAACAGGGGGAGCCTCGGGATTCGAGGCTCCCTTTTACTTTGCACAGCGTTTGAATAGCTGCTTTGAGTCTGGCGACGCCTTAGCGGGGTTGTCACACTGGAATGCACGGCGACGAAAAGTGTCACTCCCATCTGGCAGTAAAACCACGAGTCGGGATGCAAAGCCTTGCTTACCTGCCCTTACCGGGCAACCAAAGGTTTTTGTTTGGATTCCAAAATGGTCCGCAGCGTGCCACCCAATTCCTGAGATATGCCAGCAGATTTTCACAAATTCTTTTCACAACAAGACTTGAGGGTATAACGTGAAGAAAGAACATGGCTTTTCACTGATCGAATTGCTGATCGTGGTCGCGATCATTCTGATCATCGCCGCGATTGCCATTCCGAACTTGCTCCGCGCTCGTATGGCGGCCAATGAAGCTTCCGCTGCGGCTTCCATCCGTACCATCAACACGGCGGAAATCACCTACCAGACCAACTATCCCGCGACCGGCTTCGCCGCC
>JANXUC010000060.1 GCA_025352065.1 Acidobacteriaceae bacterium
TATGGCGACGTGGTGACCGACGAGATGGGATTGGCGCACTCAAGGGTTGTTGGGCTGGCCCTTAACCGACCCGCTTAACTGATTGCGCTGGTGATTGCAGGCTTCTCTAAGCCATTGAAAGAATGGCTCCTCAGGTAGGACTCGAACCTACAACCCTCCAGTTAACAGCCGGGTCGCACCGGTTGGAGTGCACTTAGTTTCAATGACTTAACTGGAGCTCTCCGACGTCTCTGGAGTGCTTTCGGCGATAAACGGGCTCCAAGACGGACTCCAAAAATTATCCGGTTCACAGCACGGTTCCACGTTGGTCGCGGAGGAACCGCTAGCTTGCGAACAAGCTGTGCTGCTGCTTTCGTGTGATGGTTTTCTTAGGTGCCGCAACCGGACTGCGCCCTCCCGATCAGCTCGGTCCCGAGCACATCCGTCCCGAGCACATCCGTGAATACCAAGCCTATCTATTGCAGCCTATTCCGCGAGCGGAAACTCACCGCACCTACTGTTGCGCAACGGCTGGCCGCGCTGCGCTTCTTCTTCACTCAGACCATCAAGAAAGCATGGAGCGTGGCCGATACACCCTACCTGAAGAGGGCGCGACACCGGCCCAGCATCTTGAGCCGAGAAGAAGTTGCCCACCTCATCGGCTCGGCCCTTTCCTTAATGTAGCGAGCGCTTCGAGAAAATCAGGAACGGCAATCTCAAAGCGTTCGAGAATGTGGGAGTTAGATGCCTGCTGAGTACCGCTACTGATGACGCGCGCAATTACTGAGACGGTGATTTGTCGGAGCTTAACCGCAATTGCGGCATGGGCCGCGCCCGGAACCATCTAAGTACTTTCGCTGGCCGAGTCGAGGAAGCATCCCGAGCCCGCACCCTGGTTGTGACCGTCATTCCGTCTTGCAGGTCGCCGTTTCTGCTTGCTTTCCGCCTAAGGTACACGGCGGAGCCCAGACTCCAAGGTGCCGATCTGCTTTAGAAACAGGGAGTTGCGTCGCATAGTGCTGGAGGGCCACCTAGTTGCAACAGCAAACGTGGAGTGAGGCATAGTTCTCCTCTTTCAGGTTCCCTGAACTAAGTCAGCCCATCTGGAGTTCCCCAATCTTAGCGAACCGACGACCATTAAGGAGTTGACATGTTTGCACGCAACATTTCTTTCCATCTGAAAGCCAACATGCTTTCTGACTACACGCGAACATTTGACAAGGACATTCTTCCGTTACTGCGCAAGCAGAATGGCTTTAAAGACGAAATTACGTTCTCCAGTCACGGCGGGATCGATGTCACGACCGTCAGTCTGTGGGACAGCAAAGCCAGTGCGGAAGCTTACAACACCAATTCATACCCCGAAGTGCTAAAGGCGATGGCAAGATTTATTGAGGGAACGCCGAAGGTGCAGACCTCGGACGTTGTCAGCTCCACTCTTCATAGGCTCACCGTCCACGCGACAGCATAGAACTGGGTGCATTGCGTTACGGGAGGGTGGGGAAGCCCACTTTCCCATGCGCCACATGTAAGTGCTTGGAAGGGTGACTTACGAAGTCACCAATTGGGAGGGTGAATATGACAAACGTACTTGTTGGAAATCTCGACTCAAACAGGACACCCGATGAGCTGCGCAAATTGTTTGAAGCCTATGGACTTGTTGACGCAGTGGAAATCATCATCGATCCTGAAACTCGATACTTATGTGGGTTTGCGTTCGTGGAAATGAAGAATGATCTGGAAGCCGAGAAAGCGATCTCACACTTGAACGGTATGGTTTTGTGGGGAAAGCCAATTCTGGTGCAGGCGTGTCTACCCCAGCTCGCAGCCTAGGTTCCCGAAGATGCCGAAGCATAGTTCGAAAAAGGAGCAGATAGCCATTCAGACGCGAATGAAGAGGGCTTACCAATGCCCGAATGATTTGGTTCTTGGAGGCGGTGCCGTTTGAGTGAGCAATTGTGATCAGACGGTATGCCGACGGTTTCGTACACTTGCTCGAAAGTAGGATTTAAGACTGAATGCTCCTGATCTAGCTGTCCGCCAAACAGGAGCCCACAAGCACAGATTTGACCAAAGGAGTTCACATATGAAAAAGCTATTGCTGGTTTGTTTCACCTGCACGTTACTTGTATCGCTGGGCGCTATAGCTCAGTCCACCAAGCCGGATGCCCCGGCGGCGCAAGACACTCCAAAGGCGAGCGTGCCAGAGAAGCAAACGGATAAGGCCGTCAAAGGGGCCAAGATGGTCACGGGGTGCTTACAGAAAGGCGACGAGGCTGGCGAATTTTCCATTGCGGGCGAGGATGGCAAAGTATGGGGTCTGCGCAGCACTAACGTTAAGCTAGAAGACCATGTGGGCCACAAAGTAACCGTGGCCGGAACCGCCACCGGCGAATCGAAGGCCGACGCAGCCAAGGAAAAGAAGGAAAAGAAAGAAGGAGCGGTTGAGAAGGCCGCCCAAAAAGAGGAGTACCGCGATCTTCGCGTTACAAGTCTAACGATGGTGAGCGACAGTTGCGCCAAGTAACGCAATGTAATTGATGGTTTCTTGGGGCCAGAGAAAGTGCTGGCCCTTTTTCTCTTGGAACTGGTCGAAAAACGCACCTCCACCGTGTCAATTTTGAGGTCTCTAGTCCAAAATCTTTTCCCTACTTGCAACCAATCCGCGTGTTTCTCTGTAAGAAATGCGGCCAGCGAAGGAGGCAGGGAGGACTGTGATCGGAACCAGTCCTTGGGCGGAGCGTCAGGCGTTCAGGGTAGGATTGCTCCGGAGGCGACACGATCAAAGATTTCCGTCGCGCCGGTGCCACAATGTGCGCGTGTCACCAAGTCGACTTCTTCTTTCAGCGAGTCGATTGCGTTGCCCACTGCGACTGAAAAACCGCAAAGGCGCAGGAAGGGCAGATCGTTCTCTGCGTCTCCTATGCCGACGACTTCCGCGGGTTCGATACCAACCCTGACCAGCGCGGCGGTGAGACCCGTGCCTTTGTCGACCCCGGAAGGAAGCACCATCACCGACTCGCGGTTGAAAGCAACATCCAGCCCCAGGTTCATTTGCTGAACAAGCTGGAGGATGTCAATCTCGTGAAGCCGCACCGTCGCCACTACCCGGTTGCCGACTGTGAACGGGATTTCCCGTTCTTCTAGGAGTTTTAAGAAACTCGCGGGAGGAGAAGCACAGAGTGGTTCTTCGGAACCGAGAGCCGGATCAAGGAGCACGGCTCCGTTTCGACTATAAACAGGTCGAAGAGGGACAATTCAGAGAATACCGTCCGCAGGTCGGCAAGAGTGCGGCCCGTAATCAGGATCAGCTTACGACCCGAGGCCCGAACACGTCGCAGTGCATCAACCGTCTCCTGCGTAACCCGTCCATCATCTGCCAAAGTGCCATCGTAGTCGGACGCAATTGCTCGAAAGCGCAAGTGTTTACCTCCTCTTGAACTTGTCCTTTTCATCCCGCGCCGGTTGGGCGGCTTAAATTGGACACGCACGTCGCGGTTTCCCGTGACCGTCTATGGGAACAAGTCCCCCAGGCTACAGGGGCGGAAGTTCGTCTTCCTTCTCTTCCTTTGTTCCGGGAAGGAATCTCCTTTCGAGGAATCTCTGTGCCAAGCGCTGGCCTCCCAACCCGAATGCGATTGCAAACCCGAGCATCACTGCCCCAAAGGCGGTCCCGAAGGTCACGAGCATCGTCTGTTCTCCTACACCTAGTTCTTCGAAGACCATCGAGAGCACGAAGACGATGATGATGGTGCGGATAGAGAGGCTCAGCAAACGGGGCGAGGGCAGATTCGCGTTCACCGCTGCCAGCAGCGCGGCTCGGGAAAAGAAGCTTGCCGCCAACAGCCCGAAGAAAACAATCACCAAGGCGACGAACAGGCGAGGCAGAAAAAGGAAAAAGTTGGAGATGTGTTCCTGCAGCCCCGCGATCCCCAAGACGCTCACGCCCAGCAAAAGAAAGCCCAGCCAGGCAACCCAGAAGCCGAATCGGCTCAGCAATTCAGTCGAGGACGGCAAAGCCGCTTGGGTCAGCAAGTGGGCGGCGCCAGCGCTTTCTGAAAGCTTGTCAAACTGGGCCAAGCGCAGAATGGCGCGCAGAACGACCTTCAAGATGTATGCGATCACCCATCCCACAAACGCGATGATCAGCATTACGATAAGACGGGGCAGGAAGTGCGCGAAACCCCTAGCAAGTTCCTGCATGGCCTGAGTTAGCTCGCTGACGATCATATCCCGCATAGTTGCCTCACTCTCCGCCGTTCCACATTTTCAGCAGATACGGTCTCAATCGCTCGAACTCACCGCACAAGGTCTCAATGTTGTGTTCGATGTCTTCTGCGGAACCGTTGCGGTTCTCTGCAAGAAAGCTAAACATCCTGCCCCGATAAAGAGGAGCCAGGGCTTGAATGATGTGATCCCGGCTCATGACCGATTTGTGATACGAGACTGCGAATTCGTAGACAGTTTTCACCCATAGTTCCGCTGGATAACGAAAATCGTCTTCGCTCCTGCCAGCGATTTGCTGGAGCTCGGCCAGCGTCGATGGCGAAAGAATTGATCGAAAGACGGGATCCAATTCGGCGACGCCCGTTAGAAACGCGTCCCTCAGTCGTTTCCGATTTACTCGAACCGGTTCAAGCGCAACTTCAGATTCAGGACCCACCGTGGGCACTGGCTGCGAATTGGGGCTGGCGCTCCAGACCGCGAAGTTAGGTTGCAGTGACCAGAACAGAGCGCCGACGGTGTGTCGGAGAGCTGGAACTAAATCGTTCGACCCTCGATCCATGGGAGCCTTAGTTCCCAGGAAAGACTGGTACAGTCTGTAGCCTCCGGTCATGGCGGCAACGGTGAGGGGGAGTTCGGGACCCGACCGAGCCATCTCGTGGCTCCAGATGTCCCGGTTCACGAAGTCGCTTCCGAGGCGGCCAGAAAAGCCAAATTCCGTTGCGTAGGGTTCCCGAATTCTGCAGCCATAAAGACTTCGCGTCATCGGGTAGATAACATTTCTCATGAGAAGACCTTCGAACTTGTGCCTCCGATAGAGTGGCAAGACCAAGTCAAAATTCTCGTTGTAAATCGGGCGGAGCAATCGCGAAATCCAGTCGGGTTCGATATTCACCGATTCGGGCGAAATCACGGCACACGCCTTAGCACGAAGCAGCTCAGCTGCCGCCAATATAGTACGCAACGCACTGCCCGACGGGCCGTTCCCGTAGTGCGTGCTGATAGAGTGCAGAGTCCGCAGAGTCCGCAAGTTGCCAGCAGGCCGCGCGTCGTCGATCGACACCCGAGTCACGAGATCAGGAGTTCCGTCCCTCGATCCGCCATCGGCGTTGATAATGGCAGCCCGCTCTCGCGGAAAATATGTGAGAATGCCAGCCTGGATGGCCTTTACGACGGGACCAACAGTCTTGGCATTGTTATGAGTAGCCAAGCCCACCAGGATGTCTACTTCGCCTACGCTGATCAGTTGGCGGAGGAAATCATCTCTGAGCACGCTTTCCTCTGCCAATTCGGCCTCCGCGCGTCGTCTGTGAAGTCTTACAAGGTGCCTTTCGCATGCTTCGTAAGACTTCCAGGTTGACACGCTATCTACAACTCTTCAGATCCGCCGCAGCCGAAACCAGTAAAACTGATACGGCCCCATGGTTAGAAGATAAGGCAAGTCTCCCACGCGGGGGAAAATATTCCGGCCCGACATCTCAATCAGTATGTTCCCTTTGTATTGGCGTAAATCGAGTTCCACAGCCTGAGCGGCACCCGAGAGATTATTGACGACGAGGATCGTCTCCTTGCCGAGTTGACGCACGTAGGCCAGGATTCGATGGTTGGCAGGATAGAGAAACTCGATGGTTCCTGAACCAAACACAGGGGTGGATCGCCGCACACTTACTATGTGTTGCATCCACGAAAGCAGCGAGTGTTCGCTCCGCTTTTGAGCTAAGACGTTGACCGCTGGATAGCCATACACAGGATGCAGAATAAGCGGCAAGGACAGTTTCTCGGGCTCGGCGGCAGAAAAGCCGCCGTTCCAACCTCCGGTCCACTGCATCGGAGTCCTGACCCCATTGCGGTCGCCGAGATCGATGTTATCGCCCATGCCGATTTCATCGCCGTAGTAGATGATGGGGGTACCCGGCAAGGACATGAGCATGCCATTCATTAGTTCAATGCGTCTGCGGTCGTTGTCCAACAGCGGAGCAAGCCGGCGCCGGATGCCGACATTCAAGCGCATGCTTTTTTCCTCGGCGTACATGTCGTACATATAGTCGCGTTCCGCGTCTGTGACCATCTCCAGCGTCAGCTCATCATGGTTGCGGAGGAACATGCACCACTGGCACCCGGCGGGAATCTCCGGGGTCTGCTGCAGAATTTCAGTGATGGGTTTGCGGTCTTCCAACTTCAATCCCATGAACATTCGTGGCATCAGGGGAAAATGAAACGCCATGTGAAATTCATCGCCGTCACCAAAATACGGGCGTAAATCGGCCGGCCACTGGTTCGCTTCCGCCAACAGCATTCTTCCAGGAAACTGTTCATCGAGTTTGCTCCGCAGCTCTTTCAGGATAGCGTGCGTCTCCGGTAAGTTCTCGCAGCTCGTCCCTTCCCGTTCCACGAGATAGGGGACAGCATCAAGCCGGAAGCCATCCACTCCCATTTCCAGCCAGAACTTCATCACGTTCCACATCTCTTCCCGGACGGACGGGTTGTCATAGTTGAGATCGGGCTGATGACTGAAAAATCGATGCCAGTAGTAAGATTTAGAAACTGGATCCCACGCCCAATTGGACATTTCCGTATCCACGAAGATAATCCGCGTACCCTTGTAACCTGTGTCGGTCGCACCCCACACGTACCAGTCGCGGCGGGGATTGTCCGGCGAGCTCCGCGATTCTTGAAACCACGGGTGCTGATCCGACGTATGGTTCAACACCATTTCGATGATCACTCGAATATCGCGTTCGTGCGCCGCCGCCAGGAACGCCTGGAAGTCTTCCAACGTTCCGTACGCTGGATGCACCGATCTGTAGTCCGCGATGTCATAGCCATCGTCCCGCAGAGGGGAAGGGAAAAAAGGCATCAGCCAAATTGCATTGATTCCCAGGTCTTGCAGGTAGTCCAGCTTCTCTGCAAGACCCTGAAAATCGCCGACGCCATCTCCGTTCTTGTCGTAGAAACTACGTACATGAACCTGGTAGATGACCGCGTCTTTGTACCAAAGCACATCGTTGTTGAGTGTCAAACGCTCTCCCCGAACCTTATTGATTGTCAGCGATCGTACAGCATCGTTAGCATCTTGAGTCGCTGCGTGATTTCGTTCGTCAGAGCACTCGGCTGGTAGCGCCATTTCCAGTTTCCACTTACGCTTCCGGGCAGATTCATTCGGGCTTCGCTACCTAATCCCAGGACATCTTGCAATGGGATGATTGCCATATCTGCCACGGACGCTAGTACAGCGCGAATCAGTGCCCAGTTGATCGCCTCGTTCTCCAATCCAAGGTAGGATCGAGCGAACTCGCGTTCTTTCTGTACATCTTCCGGCGTCCTTGTGCTGTCGCCCGCACCGGAACTACTCCACCATCCTACGGTTGTGTCATTGTCGTGGCCCCCAGTGTAGGCAACCAGTTCACGAGGATAGTTGTGGGGCCGGAACGAAGATCCTTGGGGATCGGTTCCGAAGGCGAACTGGAGCAGGCTCATCCCTGGAAAACCAAACTGTTTACGAATCGCTTCCACTTCGCCCGTGATCACGCCGAGGTTTTCCGCCACAATCGGCAGTTCCCCCAGCTCATCCTGCAAAGCCTGAAAAAACTTGGCTCCCGGTCCTTTGCTCCATTTCCCGCTAGCAGCTGTGATTGCATCGACGGGAACTTCCCAGTAGGCTTCAAAGCCCCTGAAGTGGTCGAGCCGCGCAATGTCGAACAGTTGAAACGATGTGCGAAATCGATCAATCCACCAACCGTAGCCAGAATCAGCCGCCACATCCCAACGATAGACGGGGTTACCCCACAATTGACCGGTCGCGCTGAAATAATCGGGCGGAACACCGGCGACTGCCGTTGGATGGCCATGCGCGTCCAAGCGGAACAAGTCTTGGTGTGCCCAAACATCCGCGCTGTCGTGGGCAACATACATAGGAATATCGCCCATGATGCGGATGTCGAATCGGTGGCAGTGAGTTTTCAGGTTCTCCCATTGCCGAAAAAACTCGAATTGCCAATACTTGCGGACCTGAATCTCTCGGGCCAGCCTCGCGCTCCATTCTTTGAGCGCAGTCGGCGCGCGTTGCCGGATTGCAGGTTCCCAATCTGTCCAAACCGCGCCCGCATGAACTTCTTTGCAGACCATGAAAAGAGTGTAGTCGTCCAGCCACCAGGCATTCTTCTGGCAAAAGATTGCAAAGCGTGCTTGCTCTGGATGCGAGCTGACCGCGAAGAATCTGTTGGCCGCTTGGCGCAGTGCAGACAGCTTAAAGTTGATGACAGAACCATAGTCCACCCGGTCCAGCGGGAAAGAAGGCGCCTCTGCGAGGTCCGTCGAAGGTAGGAGATCCTGTTCTCGAAGTGCGTCCAGGTCGATGAAGAGTGGATTGCCGGCGAATGCTGAAAAACACTGATAGGGTGAATCGCCGTATCCTGTCGGGCACACCGGAAGGACTTGCCACAGCTTCTGCCCCGACTCGACCAAGAATTCTACAAATTGGTAAGCCGATGGACCAAGGTCTCCTATACCGTGCCGACCCGGCAAAGAACTGATATGCAGCAAGATTCCACTACGCCGGGTGAGCTTCACAACTCCACCTTAAGCTGTGAGGCCTCCCAGTGCAAGGAGGGTACATTGAATTCGTTCCTAATTCGGATCATCCAGCACTCCGAGGGATACTTAAAAGCGGCGTGACTTCAAGACAGGCGGGCGAGGTAACTCGCATTCTTTAGGTTTCGATGGACGTCCTGATTCCCCTGTGGCGCCGAAGGTTGTCGCTTGCCGTTGAATTTCCGTGTCATGAAATGGCTTATGCAGTAAGAAACACCCGGTTGTAGGTGTTTTTCGGATCGGCTGAGAAGTCCAAGCCTCGGCGCGAGGTGGCCGCAACTCGTTCAACCCAAGCAGCTTATGAGTTCGATACCTGGTTTGGTCGCCATCGTGCAACCTCAACGGCAGAAAGCCTATTCCCAGGAGATAAACATGATCAAGCTATTTGCAAAGACAATTCTACCGTTCGCGTTGACGACAGTTCTCATTGGTGGCGCGATTGCAAGCCCGCGTCCCGCTCCGGTACCCACTCCGCAAATGGATTCGCAAAAAACCGCCGATGCTTCACTGACTGCGTCCGGCAAGGTTGTAAACGTGGCTGGCTCTGCCTTGACGTTGGAAGTCAAGAAAGACGGGAAACAGCAGACCGTGTCCTTCACGACCGACAAGGACACCAAGGTGGAAGGCACCCTTGCCGTGGGTGCCCAGGCAGAAGTTACTTACCGCCTGCAGGGCACAAACAATGTAGCGGTTGCGATTCACGTTGCGTCCTAAGGTGGTTGTTGAAAAACTCTAAAAATTTGTCATTCCGAACAGTTTTATCGTGAGGAATCTGCTGTTTTGCTGGGTTTCAGTACTCAATATCGCTGCAAACACGTCTCGAACGTCAACAGAAACACTTTTTCACCAAACCTGCTAGACGCATTCGTGGGTGGTGTCGTTTCGCATACAATTGAGTAAGAATTGATTGGCGTGGGCGCAACTGGATGAGCGCGCTCACGCCATTTTTCCAATATCCATTCCGTAGGTGAGGGGAGGCTATGCGTACAGGACTTCGTTTGCTCATTGCCCTGTTCCTTGTTTTGGGAGTCGTGTCGCTCTGGTTCTCCTACCGCGAGATTCGCAGCGCGAAACAGGACTTGCGGTCTGAGTTGCAGCGCCGAGCGGAGGCGGCGGGAGAGACGCTGCAATTGACGGTAGAAGAGCGGACTGCGGAAGAGAGAACCGCGCGGCCGGAGTTGCAGCTTGCGATGGAACGAATGGCCAAGCGGGAGCAACTCGCGGCTGTTGTGCTGTATGACGGGAAGGGCAGGCTATTTGCGGGAGCGTTGTCGCTGAAGGACGTGCTTCAGGAGAAGCCCGTCCAAGTCGTGGAAGCGATGGCGAAGGGTGCCGAAAGCGGCGCCTTTTTGCAACTGGGTGGGCAACCGGTTTACTTATATGCTTTGCCGCTGGTGAAAAACGGAAAAACGATTGGCGGCTTGGCGGTAGTCTGCGATGCCAGCAGCGTAGAGTTGCGAAAGACTAGTATTTTGCGCCAAGCCATTTGGCGCGTCCTTGCGCAAGCGTTCCTGGCGGCCATTGTCATTTTCCTTTTCTTGCGCTGGAGCATTCTCGCGCCGATTGCCCGCGCCACACAGTGGGTCCATGGTTTACGGACGGGAGCGGTGGGACAACATCCCGCACCAGGCGACATGGATCTACTGCGGCCGCTGACTCGTGAAATGACGCAGATGGCGGACAACCTCAAAACGGCGCGCAACGCGGCGGAAAAGGAAGCGCAGCTCCGCGATGCGGCGGAGTCGGAGTGGACTGCGGAACGTCTTGCGGTGCACATGCGGGGGCGGCTGGGTGAGAGCCGGATCTTTGTGGTATCGAACCGGGAACCGTACATCCACAGCCGGCAAGGACGTAATGTGGTGGCTACGACCCCGGCGAGCGGACTCGTGACCGCCCTGGAACCGCTACTTTGTGCTTGCGACGGCACCTGGATTGCCCACGGCAGCGGGGATGCCGACAAGGAAACCGTGGACGCGAGAGACTCGCTGCGCGTTCCACCCCAGGAATCCCGCTACACCTTGCGGCGTGTTTGGCTGACGCGCGAGGAAGAAGAGGGTTACTACTACGGCTTTTCCAATGAGGGTCTGTGGCCGCTGTGCCATATCGCCCATACCCGTCCGCTCTTCCGGTCTTCCGATTGGGAGTCGTATCGCGCGGTGAATGAGAAGTTTGCGCAAGCAGTGCTGGAGGAAATGACGGACACGGTTGCGCCCGTGGTGTTGGTGCAGGATTACCAGTTTGCGCTGCTCCCGCAATTGATCAAGAAGGCGAGACCGGATGCGCGGGTCGCGATTTTCTGGCACATCCCATGGCCAAACCCAGAGGCTTTTGGGATTTGCCCCTGGCAGCGGGAGCTTTTGCAAGGCCTGCTGGGCGCGGACCTGATTGGGTTCCACGTGCAGTCGCATTGCAACAACTTCTTAGAGACGGTGGATCGCGCTTTACAGGCCAGGGTGGACCGGGATCACTTCCGGGTAAAGAGAGATGACCACTCTACTCTGGTGCGCGCCTTTCCAGTCAGCGTAACGATGCCAGAGGATGCCGGGGACGCGGAGGTGCGGCTGGAATCGGAACAGATGGCGGTGCTGCGGGAATTGGACGTGGAAGCGCTGTATCTGGGAGTCGGCGTCGACCGGATTGACTATACCAAAGGTATTCCGGAACGCCTGCTGGCGGTGGAGCGGTTTTTGGAGAAATATCCGCTGTATCAAGAACGGTTTACATTTGTGCAGATCGGCTCACCGAGCCGTACGCATATCAAGCGGTACCAGGACCTGATCGCGGAAGTAGAAGCGGAAACGGAACGGATCAACTGGCGATTCCAACGTGGCAAGTGGAAACCGATTGTATTTCTGAAGCGCCAGCACTCGCATGCGGAGATTGAACGCTACTACCGCGCGGCGGATGTGTGTTTGGTGACCTCCTTGCACGATGGAATGAATCTCGTGGCCAAAGAATATGTAGCGGCGCGTCAGGATGAGGGCGGTGTGCTGGTGCTGAGCCGCTTCGCAGGTGCGGCGAACGAATTGCGCGATGCGCTGATTGTCAATCCTTACGACATTGATCAGACGGCGGAGGCGATCCGCTCGGCAGTGGAGATGAATTCGGAGGAAAGAAAGGCGCGGATGCAGCGCTTGCGGAAGGTCGTGCGCGAGCGGAACGCTTATCGGTGGGCGGCAGAACTCGTCGCGGAATTGTGCGAGGTTCGCGTTGAAGGGCGCGGGGATGAGATCGCGGCGAAATTGGGAGACTCGTCCGCGTGAGACATCAGGCTGTTACTGCTCGATGTCGCTGAGCGCGATTTCCTACTGCATAGCGGCCCGCGCTTCATCGAGCGGGACAGTCGCGAAACCGTTTGAATCATCGGACGCTCCGTACGGGATGAACAGTGTCCCGTCGTGTAGAAGCGTGCCGCATGAATAGATGGCGTTTGGCACATTCCCTTTCCAGCCTCCCACCTTCTTGTAAGGGAAACACCGACAAATCTTTCAGCCGATATCTTACAAAATAATCAGTCGCGGACTGATGGACTTGATCGGGCCCGGGATTTAAGTTCTTTACATCATGATAAAAACTTTCGTTGCAGGAATTATCGCCTCCGCGCTTTTCGCATTTGCCGGGAGCGCACACGCGCAAGATCCTGATCGGACGCCGGTAGCTCTCGGAGCGGCCGGGAATTTTGTGATTCTAACCAAGGCAGGAATTACGGATGTTCCAACTTCAGCGGTCACTGGAAACGTCGGGACGAGCCCAATCACTGGCGCCGCTGACCTCTTAACCTGCACAGAAGTGACGGGAAGTCTTTACTCAGTCGATGCTGCTGGCCCACTTCCATGCAGTGTGAAGGACCCTGCTGGACTCACCGCGGCGGTACTCGCCATGCAACACGCGTACACCGACGCCGCCGGAAGAACACTGCCCGATTTCATCAATCTGGGAGCCGGAAATATTGGCGGGCTGACACTCGCCCCTGGCCTCTACAAGTGGGGCACCAGCGTAAGAATACCAACGGATATTACGATTTCGGGCAACCCAGACGATGTCTGGATCTTCCAGATAGCGGGGAATCTCAAACTGAGTAACGCGATCGCGGTTCACCTCAGCGGAGGCGCACAGGCCAAGAACATATTCTGGCAGGTCGCTGGCCTCACGACCCTGGGAACGACCTCACACTTTGAGGGAATTCTACTGTGTAAGACATTAATCGCCATGCAGACTGGCGCATCAATCAACGGAAGACTGTTCTCCCAGACAGCGGTTACATTGCAGAAGAATGTCGTCACGAAGCATTAATTGCCTTTTTGGGCGGTCATGGGTTCGTGTAAGCCAAAATGGCGACGTTTGGACCCTCACGACCGCCCTTCTTCTACCGGAGCGTACCTTGGACATGGAGCGAACTGAATCGGTCGCGGAACATAGGCTTTGCGGGTACTACGTTCGCGCGGAGTTCATCACACGCGTCGGTGGATTTTGGCCCTACTTGCTTATCGCTATTTCGGTTATTGGCTTAGCCTACGAATTTTTCGGCAGCACTCGATAGATCCGCTGAATGCATGCTTAAGTTGAGAAGTGGAAGTCTGGCATGAGTAGCGTAAAAGGAGATCACAATGCGAACTAAGGGCAGCAACAGCTGGGATGTGATGAATCCTGAAGCGCTCAAGGGACGTGAGAGCCATCGTGCTCAACTCGGTGAAGATGCTCGAGGCCGATTCAATGGGGAAATAATCGGGTTGGAAGACTTTAGCGGAAAATGCCTCACGGCAAAACCTATGAACAACTACTACGATCCGCGAAATGGGCGGGGATTACCGGGGATTCTGGCGAAAGATGGCCCGGCGATACCCAGATTATTCGAGGGGACCACCATCATAGACTTGACGAATCTGGTCGAGAATGTGATGCGACGAAAGGACGAGGACGCGTGATGCCGCTAGCGGTTCAGCGGTCTGTGGACTTGTCTCATCGGGCTGCGATCACAAAGATCGTGCCGGATCGAATCGTTTAAACGACTCTCAGACTCGTCGAACTCCGTCCTGTCACTCCCTGCCACGGATTGTCGCTGACGGAGTTCCTGAGGTTCTTTTTGCAAGTCGCATTGCGGGAAGAGACTCAGTCAACTGCGACAGCCTGTTCAAGGTCTTACAGCCCTCGCCTAGTCCTGTTCCCGCTACGACTGAAAAGCGCGAATTTCCGACAATTGGCTTTGATGTCTGGCTACCTTCAAGAATCACAAGGCGATTGTTATGGCAAATAAGAAAAGGCATGCCTGCCGATCAGGGGAATCCCATCGTCGGAATCCTCTCGATACGAAACTACTATAGGATATGAGTTGAAGCTGGCTAGATCGCAGGACACTAAGGTGAACCCAATTGGCCCAGAAGAGGAAAGCACGTCAGGCATCTTCCAAAACACTTCCGAAAGCATCCACCGGAATCCAGGGTTTGGACGAAATCACCGGGGGAGGGTTGCCGCGAGGTCGCCCCACTCTAATCAGCGGAGGTCCCGGGGCCGGCAAGACGCTTTTCGGATTGGAGTTCCTGGTTCGGGGCGCCACCAAATACAACGAACCCGGCGTGTTCATGTCGTTCGAGGAATCGATCGAGGATCTGGCCAAGAATGCCGCTTCCCTCGGTTTCGATCTGGACCGCTTGGTGGCGGACAAGAAGCTGTTCGTGGACTATGTGCATATCGAGCGCAGCGAAATTGCGGAAACCGGCGAGTATGACCTCGATGGCCTTTTCATTCGAATTGCCGACGCTGCCGAGAGGGTAGGGGCACGGCGAATCGTCCTGGACACCATTGAATCGCTCTTCGGCGAGCTACCAAACCCAGGTACCCTGCGCGCCGAAATCCGCCGCTTGTTCGAATGGCTCAAGCAAAAAGGATTGACCACGGTTATTACCGCCGAGCGAGACCAGCCCGACAAGCTGACTCGGCACGGCATTGAAGAGTTCGTTTCGGACTGCGTAATCGTGCTGGACCATCGTATCCGGGAGGAGATCTCGACTCGACGCCTGCGCATCGTCAAGTACCGCGGCTCGACTCACGGCACCAACGAGTATCCGTTCCTCATTGATGACCACGGAATTTCAGTTCTGCCGATCTCCTCACTTGGCCTGGACCACGATGCCCCCAACAAACGAATCTCGAGCGGCGTTGCCCGGTTAGACAGCATGCTGGGCGGCAAGGGCTTTTATCAAGGGAGCAGCATTTTGGTAACCGGTGCCTCAGGAAGCGGTAAAACTAGCATCACGGCACATTTCGTGGATGCGGCTTGCCGCCGGGGTGAGCGCTGCTTGTATCTTGCTTCCGAGGAATCACCTCGGCAGATCATCCGCAATATGCGTTCGATCGGCATTGATCTTGACCCCTGGGTCGGCAAAGGACTCCTGCAATTCCATGCGGCTCGTCCTTCCTACTGGGGAATCGAACACCATCTGTTACTGGTCCACAACTACATCGCGCATTTCAAGCCGCAGGTCGTGGTGATGGACCCGGTCACCAATCTGACCGTGGTCGGCAACCAGAACGAAGTGCGCTCCATGCTCACGCGGCTGGTCGATTTTTTGAAGACCGCAGGGATTACAGCAATGTTCACCGATTTGACTCCGGGAGGCCCCGTCCTGGAAGCCACAGGGGTGGACGTCTCCTCCCTCATGGACACTTGGCTCCTGCTGGAAACCATCGAGGTTGGCGGCGAGCGGAACCGCGTGCTCTACGTTCTGAAATCGCGCGGCATGGAGCATTCCAACCAGATTCGCGAATTCCAGCTCACAGGCCACGGCCTCCAATTGCTAGACGCTTACCTCGGACCCGAGGGTGTGCTGACCGGTTCTGCCCGGTTGTCGCAGGAAGTGCGGGAGAAAGCGACGGACACGGTTCGCCTGCAAGAACTGGAACGGGTCCGGCGCGATCTGGAGCGCAAGCGCCAGATCTTTGACGCCCGGGCAGCCATGCTCCGAGCGGAGTTTGAAGGGGAGCAAGAGAAAATCCAACAAAACATCTCCGAATCAGAATTACTCCAAGCAGAACTGGTGCAGGACAGCACGGAGATGTTCCGGAGCCGGTCAGCGGGATCCTCCTCGGACGAGAAGAAAGGGCGCGCGAAAACTGCGCGGGTGCGCTAAATGCCAGCAGCCAAGAGAAAAACTCGAGTGCGCCCTTCGAAACAGCACCGGCAAAAACCGGTGGTTTGGGATCTGAGGCTCTATGTGGTGGACCACACACCCACGTCGGTTCGCGCGTTTGCCAACCTCAAGGTCCTGTGCGAAGAACACTTGAAGGGCCGCTATCGGATCGAGCTGATCGATCTTCTGAAGCATCCTCAACTGGCGCGCGGCGACCAGATCGTGGCGGTTCCGACCTTGGTGAGGAAACTTCCGATCTCGGTCCGAAAGATTGTAGGAGACCTCTCCAACACCGAAAACGTATTGGTGGGCCTGGATCTGCAAGAAGTAAATCCATCCAGTGCGGGAAAGCCCCAATGAAGAAGCCCTCGAAAAAGAGCGGCCCGGCAGGAAAGCGGAACACTGGATCGGGCGGGGAACTGGAGCGAGGCGGCTCCCGTTCCCGCCAGAGAAAGTACGTCTTGCGTTTGTACGTAAGCGGATCTACGGAGAAATCGACGCAGGCGGTGGAGAATGTCAAGCGGGTTTGTGAGGAGCACTTGAAGAACCACTATGACCTGAAAGTCATCGATATCTACCAGCAGCCGGAATTGGCCAGGGGCGAGCAGATTGTGGCGGTGCCAACGCTCATTAAACGCCTCCCACTCCCGCAGCGAAGGCTCATTGGGAACATGTCGGACCAGGAAAAACTGCTCTTGGGTCTGGATCTGCGAAAGCAGGAGCCATGGCCGCGGGGGCCGAAAGAGGTTGGCTAACACGAAGAAAATCCGCACTTCGCAAAAACCTCCTTCCCTATCGCGCCGAGAATTAGTCAGACGCCTGCAGGAAGCCGAGGAAACAATCCGTGCCATTCGTTCCGGTGAGGTAGATGCGATTGTTGTGGCCGGCCCCGGCGGGGAGAAGGTGTTTACGCTGGAGGGGGCGGACCATACCTACCGTGTCTTCGTAGAGCGGATGAACGAAGGTGCCGCAGTTCTCAGCAGCGACCACACCGTGCTGCACTGCAACGGCTGTTTTGCCCGGTTGCTGGGAGCGCGCCTCCAGAGCGTCATCGGTGCTTCCATCGAGGGCTTGGTTTATGCCGACGACCGCGCGAAGCTGGATGCCTTACTCCGGCGCGCGATGCAAAAGAACTGCCGGGGCGAGATCCGGTTGCAACCAAAAAAAGGCGATCCTTTGCCCATCCATCTCTCCTTGAATCCTCTCCGACTGGCCAGCACGCTGGTCTTCTGCCTGATCGCTTCGGACCTCTCCGAGGTGAAGCGTGCCGAGCAGGAGCTGCGTGCTTCGAGCGACCAGTTGCGAAATCTTGCGGCCCGCCTGCTCTCCATTCGCGAGGAAGAGCGGGCTAGGATCGCTCGCGAAATCCACGATGAACTGGGCCAGTCGTTGACCGCCGT
>JANXUC010000081.1 GCA_025352065.1 Acidobacteriaceae bacterium
AACCGAGTGAGGAGCCCCGGCACGGCCATTCCGTTGATTGCGGTTACCTCACTCCCAGCCGACGGCGCTCCAGGTTGGCCATCGTTCGAGTACACAATCATCCTTCCTTCGATGAGCTTGAAGCGGAAGGCTAGGTGCGTAGGATTGGCATTGCGATAGGTCTCGAGAGCGTCGGACATCTCCGCCTTGGTGTGGTCGCAGTGAACCGTCGCCAGCATCAACGAAATTTTACGGTGCAGCGCCAGTTCACTGATCGGAGTACTGGCCGCCGATTCCAGCTTTGCAAAAGCAGCGTCGATTTCTGCTTTGCTGGTATAGCGGTAGAGTCCGGGATGAATGGTTTCCAACCCTCGCCGCAAGAGTGCAATGTCGGCTTTCGCATCCTCGGGCGCAACCATTTTGGCTTGGTAAGGTGCCGCCGCTTTCGGCGATTGCGCCGACAGCGGTAAGGATGCAGGGAGTACGAGTGCTGCAACCACGAAGCAAAGGAGGAGTGTCAAGCGCGTGGCAAACTCCCGGTTGGACTTCCGACAGGCGAGGGAACAGCGGCTGAGCATTCGCATATTTCCGTCAAGGTAGAGCACCTTCGCCATTCTACGAACGCTGCCTGCCGAATAATCGGCACGAAGTCGAAATTGCGATAGTTTGCTCTACTGCAAGAAACCTGGGAACTGGAACATGTGAAGAAATTAGGCTACAGAACGTCCACTAGTTTTGGTACGGGAAACTAATTGTTTGAACGCCCTACAAACGACGTTTGCGATATTTGGATACATTTTGGATCACCCGAAAAATCGGCCGGAATCGAAAATTAAATTTTTCACATGTTCCTGTCCCCATATTAGTCCTTGGCCCGACTCAGACAAGCAGGTTGACCTCTGTCGATCCCGACTTCAGGTTGCGAACGTACTGTCTGCAATAATTTTTGGGAACAAGTGAGCACTATTGGACAGTCACACGGTTGGCGGACAACGTAGACTCCAATCTGATCGAAGGTTCTCTGCAAGGGCGGACAGTTCCATGCGAGCAGATTTCGATCAGTAGTCGCGACGGAGCGAGCGATTCCAGACATCGAGGAATTGCCGAAAAAACCTCCAGATTCAGAATTGCAATTCCAGGGCTCTTAATGGTTCACTTTACGGCGGCGGTTGAGCCAGGAATGAGAAGACGATGATGGTTACACATGGAAGCGGCAGTCACAAGGCCTTGTTCGCAGTATTTCTCCTATTAATTGCCGCCATGGGTTGCAGTGATCCGGATAAGAGTGGTGGGAACTCGAATTTGACTCCACCCACAGTGACTCTTGTCACTCCAGCGAATGGTGATGTGGGCGTTTGCTCAGGCATAGCCATTATTAGCACAACATTCAGCAAGGCTATGAACCCTGCAACCATCAACACCTCTACCTTTACTTTGGCGGGACCCGGCGGAGCCAATGTGCCCGGATCTGTTTCCTATGCTCCCGCGACCAACGTGGCCACATTCACGCCAACGAGCAGTCTCGCATTGAACATCATGTATACAGCCACAATCACAACAGGGGCGGCGGATACCTTTGGCAACCAGCTGGCTGCCAAATTCACCTGGTCGTTCACGACGGCTGTCGTTCCGTGTGCGCCACCGCCGGGACCTGTGAATCTAGGAACAGCCTGCAGTTTCGGGATATTGGGCGCTACACCAGTCGTGAGCAGTATCGGTCCCACAATTATTACCGGGGGTGACGTAGGGATATGGCCAGCCGCGTCGGTCACAGGATTTCCGCCCGGAACGCTAACCGGCACGATACACCTGGGCGACGCCGTTGCCATGACTGCGCAGGGGGACCTGACCACGGCGTACAACAACGCCGCTGGAGCAGCAGGCGGGGCTGTCCTCCCAGCCGATATCGGAGGGCTCACTCTTGCTCCTGGCGTCTATAAGACAACCAGCGCACAACCCTCGCTTGGAATAACTGGGAACCTGACCCTGAGCGGCAATGCAAGTGGTGTCTGGATCTTCCAGGTCGTGTCCACACTGACAACCGCTGCTGGCAACAGCCAAGTGATTATGGCTGGCGGCGCTCAGTCTAAGAATGTGTTCTGGCAGGTCGGCAGTTCGGCCACCCTTGGCACCAACACAACGTTCGCCGGAAACACCATGGCGCACGCCTCGATAACGCTGAACACGGGCGCCACGCTCAACGGCAGAGCGCTCGCGCAAACCGGAGCGGTCACGTTGGACAGCAATCCGGTGAATGTCCCGACTACTTGTCCGTAACGTCGTCGGGAGTGGACCTGCTCGATGCGGGTCCACTACCGCTCCGGCCAGAGAACAAAAAATCTAAGTATTGGGTTTCGGAGGAATATTTCCATGTCATCTTCTTTAAGGGACGATCTTGGCCGTGGTTTCAGAATGCTGTCAGCAACGATTGCTGTCCTGTGGGTATTGGGAACCGTGGTCGCAGCGGAAGACCAGCCTGCTCCAAAGTGGGAGCTTTTCGGCGGTTATTCTTTCTTTCATCCCGGGGCCGATGTGCATGGCACTCTTCCACTCGGGTTGGTTCCGTTGACCAGTCGTCTGGAACCCAATCCGCTGGGTGTTGGGGTCAGCGCCACGTACAACTTCAGTCGCTGGTTCGGACTCACACTCGATGCCAGCACCAATTGGGGTAGTGGAGAGGCTTCGGTAGGCAGAAGAATTGACGACGCAGGTTTCTCCAACCTCTCATTTGGTCCAAAGGTTACGTTCCGACGCCAGCACTTTTCCATATTCCTGGAAGGATTGGTGGGCGACCACCGTCTTATGCCCGATGCCTTCCACGACATCGATAAATTAGGAATCATGGGTGGAGGTGGCCTCGACATCAATCTCTCCCGGCATGTGGCTCTGCGGCTGCTCCGGGCCGACTACGTATTTTCCAACTATCGCTATGGTCCAGCAGTGACGACTCCAGAGACGCAAATCAGAGGTGCAAGACTGCAGTCGGGTCTGGTGTTGATGTGGGGCGGCGGACCGCCTCCCGTGCCGCCGACCGCGACTTGTGTTGTAGATCCGGCGGAAGTTTTTGCCGGGGAGACTGTGACCGTGCGCTCCAACGGATCAGGTTTCAATCCCAAGCGCACCGTCAAATACAACTGGAGCGGTAGCGGAGTCAAAGTTGCGGGTACTGATGCCTCGACCCAAATTGACACGACCGGATTGCAGCCTGGCTCCTACCCGGTGACGGCAAACTTGAGCGACGGCAGCAAAACAGGTATCGCGTCTTGTTCTGGGACGTTTACCGTGAAACAACCACGGCCACCCGTCGTTACCTGTACAGCAGACCCGTTAACCATAATCATGGGCGGTACGGCCATGGTACGCGCCGACGCCAACAGCCCCGATAAACGCAGGCTGACTTACAGCTACACTGCCAGTGCAGGCAGCGTCACTGGTGCTGAGGCAAGTGCAACTCTGAATTCTGCCGGCGCCCAGGCGGGCCCGATTACCGTCAACTGCATGGTCAGCGATGACCGCAACCCCGCGCTCACGGCTTCTGCTACCACAACTGTAATGGTGGAAGCTCCGCCTCCGGCTGCCCCGCCCGCGGAGATTGCCGAGCTCGAAGCCAAG
This sequence comes from Acidobacteriaceae bacterium, assembly GCA_025352065.1. GTDB lineage: Bacteria > Acidobacteriota > Terriglobia > Terriglobales > Acidobacteriaceae > JANXUC01. Next base: position 3,592 of record JANXUC010000081.1, read on the forward strand.
CTTGGTCTTCACAGCATCTACTTCCAAACCGCCCGTCCCACTGAGAAAGATCCCGGCGGCGGACTTATGGACAGCCAACAGACGGTCCTCCTGGCTCTAGCCACCGACTTCAGCCGCTACCTGACCTACCGGCCCGATGCTCATTTGACTCTCAGTGGTCACGCAGACCATCGCGGGTCGAGTGAATACAACAAGGCCCTTACCGAAAGACGAGTGAACCGCGCTAAGAACTTCCTGCTCGAACACGGCGTTCCTGCCAGCAGCATTCAGGTCCAATCCTTTGGCAAGGAACAGAATCTGAATGCAGAACAGATACGGGCGCAGATGAACGCGAATCCGGATCTGAGCGAAGACGACCGTAAAAGGATGCGCAGCAATCTAACGGTCATCGTCCTGGCCAACAATCGGCGCGTGGATGTCTCCCTTAGTACGACGGGGCAGCAGTCCGTTCGCCGCTATCCCTTTAATGCCAAGGACGCCTTGGCTCTGATTAGCACGACGGGGGTCGAGAAGAAGCCTGCGGGGAAGAGGAGGCTCAAGAAGAAATAGGGAAATTGGCCTCCCGACGGTATGTGGCCGTGGCCTACACCTTAGCGGTGAAAGAGACAGGGTTCCCGTCCGCTTAGCGTCGAGAGTGGTCGGGGCGGGTGGCGGAGCCTTTGATTTTTATTTCCACAGCAGGGACGGGACACCTTTCCCCATCAACTAGCGTCGCGCGTCGTGCTTGGCTCAATCGGAATCTCTCGGGGGCTAACTTAGCGTAGTGACCGACAATGCACAGGAGAACGAGCAACTTCGGCAACCAACTAAAATTCAGAAGACAGCACCGGCCGACCAACATACCATCGTAAGCTTTGGGAGCTGCGGTCTGCCGCGTCGAATGACCTTCGGGGAATTTAGTGCTTGCTCTTAAACCCCTTGCGTCGCTGCTGGCTATACCTTCGTAGCGCTTCCTCAATAATCGGATAAGCTTCGCCCGCCGGACGAATCTCATCCACTTCCACGGCCTTGCCTTCCAACAATTTGTAATCCTGGAAAAACCGACGCAGCATCAGCGCGCGGTGCGGAGGCATCTCGGCGGCCTCGCGGTAGGCGTTGAATTCAGGGTCCTCGGTGGCGATCGCAATAATCTTGTGATCTTTCTTGCCGGAATCGATCATGGTCATTACGCCAATAGCGCGCGCGTTAATGATGGTCAGCGGCACCACCGTCTCCTGGCAAAGCACGAGCACGTCGAGCGGATCGTCATCTTCGGCCAAAGTCTGCGGAATAAAGCCGTAGTTGGCAGGATAGTAAACCGCTGAGTAGAGAATGCGGTCCAGCTTGATCAGGCCGCTGTCCTTATCGAGCTCGTACTTCACGCTCGAGCCAAAAGGAATCTCGACGACCGTGTTAAATTCCTTCGGAAGCTTCTCGCCGGGTGTGACGTCGTGCCAGGGATGAATCATAGGATTGCCAGTTTTATGCCTCTCTGCGAGATGCTAAAGCCTTCGAAATAAATGGAGTGCCTCCATTGTACCTGCTGACGGGCAGGCGGTGGCATTACCGGTGAGCGGAGGCGTGTCCTGCGTAACATTTGGGGTAAATCTAGTCCTGCGGGCGCATTCAGGCGAACTATTTTTGCGGGGCTACACGGAAAACATTGATTACAAGCCAGATAACTAGTATTGGCCCCTGTATACTGAACATGCCGACCGGTCGTTTAATATTGATTGGCCGCCTGAATCGGCCACCATCCTGTCTAGAAAGGGCACCGCAAATGCGCTCTACGTTCTTGCAAGTCGCAGGAGTGTTTCTGCGGCGGCTTTGGGTGCCTGTAGCGGTTTTTGCTGGCTTCAACCTGTTGTGCGTTTTGGTCTACCACCGTTTGGAAGGCCTGCGCTGGCTGGATGCGTTCTTTTGGATCACGCATCCCCATTCGATGGACTACACGCGGGTCCACGATGCGACCAAACTTTTTGCCGTCTTCGTTTACATCTCCGTGTTTGCGTTTCAAATTTGGATCGCCGAGCGGATACTCGTCACCATTTTCCGCCGTCAGGGCAGGGAGGCCTGGAAATCCATGATTAACGACATCAGCCTCGAAAAAGTTCACGACCACTTTATTGTGTGTGGATATGGCCAGGTTGGTCGCACGGTAGTCGACCAGCTTCGACGCCTTGAAATTCCCATGGTCTTGATAGAAACGAACGAAGGTCTTTGCCGCGAACTGCTCAAGGATGGCGATCTGGTGATCCAAGGCGATGCCAAGCGCCACGATGTGCTGCAAATGGCGGGAATTTCGCGCGCCCGTGGCATCTGCATTGTCATCGACAACGACGCGGACAATCTCTACATCACGGTGACCGCGCGGTCGATGAACAGCAATTTGAAGATCATCACCCGCGCCGGCCAGCAGCGTTACGCGCAAGCCATCCGCAGCTCCGGCGCCGACGAAGTCATCATTCCAGAATACGAAGGCGGATTGATGACGGGACGCATGATTGAGCGCTACTATCCGGAGAATATTAAGTTGGCGTAGAAGAGGCTAGTCGGTTTGACGGACGAGTTGCAGTGTTCGATAGAAGTCTGGCACGTCTGCGCTGTCTCCGAGGAAGTGCGCCCTGAAGTCTCCGTGCGGTGTGGCGCACTCGATGGACTGAATGCTTTCAATATGTCCGTAAAAGTACCGACGGATGTCCTCAGAACAAGTGATCGATGTTTTGCCGAACGGAAAGCTCCGAGTTGATTGGGTCGCGCCATTTGGAGACAGCAACGTGCCAGATTCGCTCACGTCAAAAGTCATTTCCGATACGCGAGGATTTCGTGACCAATAGCTTGGTCTTCCGCCGTTGGGGCTGCGGCTCCATCGCAAAGCGTTGACAACCGACCGCGGCGGATCGTTGTTCACATAAGAGTCGTACAGCATGATCAACCAGTCGAGCGGAATTGGAACGTGATACTTCAGCAATTTGCTTGATCCGGGGTGAAGGACTCGCGACACAACTCCCATCGTTTCAGGAAGAGAAATAACACAATTATAGCGATCAAACTTGGTACCCAAAGCGCCCAACGTTTCTTAAGTCTGCGCGGCGAAGGCCATATGGTTTGTCTCGCCCGTTCCGCAATTCATTTTTCCGAATTGGACTGAAGGTTGTGATCGCGAGTGATTCTTCGAAAGACCGTGTAGCCGAAGGCTACTATTCACACAGTCACCAGAAAGAACAAGAGAAAGCCGTTTTCATTGCGAGGCAGCAGGGCCAAACACAACAGCATTGTCACTAGAGCAGCCAGGGGTAGGGTCAAGAAAAATATGCCGAACTCCAGGTATACGAGCGCTTTTCTTGCCGCGCGTATTGCGTTTTGGAACAATTCTCCCATTCAAACAGTTTAGACACCAAAGATCGGTACAAGGTCCCGAGACGCATCCTGTTCAGCAGCGTGCTCCACTTGCACCTCCGGAACTTGACCCTAACCCTCGCTGGCAGTACAGTTTGCGTAGTGCCCAAGGGGGTTCCTTATGTCCTCGCAAAACGCAAAAATTCTTAAGTTCGGTTCCGTTATTGCTGTCATCCTGCTTTCGATGGCGTACCTGGCCTACACCGGTGTGCAGGAGAGCAAGAGTTATTACGTGACCATCAAAGAGCTGGGCGGTATGGGCGACGGAGTCTACACAAAGCGCTTGCGCGTGGCCGGGAATGTCCAGCCGGGGTCCATCAGGCGGACCGGGCTGCATCTGGAATTTGTCTTAAATGAGGAGGGTCGGAAGCTGCCAGTAGTGTATTCGGGGACGGACGCTCCTCCGGACACGTTAAAGGATGATGCGCAGGCTTTGGCCGAAGGTGAGATGGGGCGCGACGGAGTGTTTCATGCCAAGCACTTGCAAGCGAAGTGCGCGTCTAAATATGCGCCGAAAGTGAACGCTCCCGCCGGACAACCTGCGGGCATGACGCAATCAACCAGCCCAGCGCAGTCGGGCGGATCGGGCCTTTGATTGGCGCCGAATCTCAAGTGAACTCTCCTTCCTCGGCTCTCGCTGGAAGCGCCCCACCTGCCGTTGTTCTCACGGGCCTTACCAAACAATTCGGACGTTTTGCCGCACTGCGCAACGTCACTGCGGAATTCGTGGCTGGCAAGCTCTACGCTGTCCTCGGCGAAAACGGGGCGGGGAAGAGCACTATGCTGCGTGCCATCGCCGGACTGCTCCAGCCGACGCACGGCAAGGTCACTGTGCTGGGGGCGAATTCCGTACGCGAAGTCTGCGACCAGTTGGGCTACATGGCGCATCCATCGCTGCTGTATGACGAAATGAGTGGATTAGAGAATCTTCGCTACTTTGGGCGCTTGTACGGAATTGAGGACGACCAGCGCTGCAAGGATGCCATCGTGATGGTCGGACTGGATCCGGCGCTGACACGCCCCGTGGGGCAGTACTCGCAAGGCATGCGGCAAAGAATGTCGCTAGCTCGCGCGTTGCAACATGATCCGACACTGCTCCTCCTAGACGAACCGTTTTCCAACGTAGACGTAGCTTCCGCGCGCGGCATGGTGCAGTTGCTGGGACGCATGCGGGATGGCGGTAAGACAATCTTCGTGGTGACGCACCAGGCCCGCCTGCTGGCCGATTTAGCCGACGAATTTGTCTGGATGCACGCTGGCAATATTAACAGTCGCGTCCCAACTCTCGATCTCGAGGCCGTGCAATGAGCGCGCCGGTTGTGTTGAGCGAAGCCGAGGTCAAAGAGGTTTCCGCAAGCCCCGCTCCAACAAGCTGGAAGATCACTACTGCGAGCCTTTCGAAAGATTTGTGGCTCGAATGGCGCAGCAAAGACGCCATCAATTCGATGATCTTTTTTGCCCTGCTGGTCGTCGTGATCTTCAGTTTTTCATTCGACCCCACCGCTGAGGAATCACGTCAGATTGTGGGAGGATTGATTTGGGTGTCGTTTCTATTCGCTGCGATCGTCGCGCTCAATCAGACTTGGGCACGGGAGATTCGCAATCAGGTGCTCGACGCCTACCGCGTTTCCCCCGCTCCGCCGAACGCGCTATTTCTCTCCAAGGCGCTGGGAAACTTCCTGTTCGTTACGGTGCTGGAAGCGGTGATGGCGCCTCTGTTCATGATTTTTTACAACCTGAAAGTTCTCGGCCCCGCCTATCTTCTGCTTTTGATCGCGGCCCTGGGGACGTGGGCGCTGGTAGTCAATGGCACGTTTTTTGCGGCAATTTCCTTACGCACGCGCAGCCGCGAAGTCATGCTCCCACTGATTCTGTTCCCCATCTCCATTCCGGCATTGCTGGCCATGGTAGAGGCGACGAAAATTGTACTTACGGGCGAATCGGCCGCAAAGTTTTGGATTGTGCTGTTGGCCGTCTATGATCTAGTCTTTACTGTTGTTTGCTTGACCCTGTTCGAAACGGTGCTCAACGCGGAATGAAATCCCCCGTTCTTATCGCGGTTGTGGTGGTCGTCTTAGCCCTGCTCGCTTTTGGCCTCTATCAAGCGTTAGTGGTTGCGCCTACGGAACAGACCATGGGCGATGTGCAGCGAATTTTCTACTACCACGTACCCTCGGCGTGGACAGCCTTCTTGCTGTTTTTCATCAACCTCATTGCTTCGATCTGGTACCTTATCGGGCGTTCCGGGGACGCCGATGCACTCGCAGTTGCGTCGGCAGAGGTCGGAGTTGTTTTTTGTACTGTCGTTCTGATTACGGGACCAATCTGGGCGCGCCCCGTTTGGGGCATCTGGTGGACCTGGGACGTGCGGCTCACCTCCACCCTCGTACTTTGGCTGATTTACGTAAGCTACCTGATGCTGCGCCGGTTCTCGACCGGCGGCCAGACTCCGCTTCTGGCGGCAGTTTTGGCGGTTTTTGGTTTTGCGGTTGTGCCCTTCGTGTATTTGTCGATCCGGTTTTTCCGCACCCAGCATCCGCAGCCCGTCATTGGCGGTGGCGGTTCTCTCGATCCGGCTATGTGGCACGCTGTGCTCTGGAATTGGCTCGCCTTTTTGGCCTTCGCTGGACTGCTCTGCTGGCTGCGCTACAACCTTGAACGCAAGCAGCGCGGCATCGAAGAAACTTTGGCGTTGGAAGCCCTAATCTAGGGCGGACAGGGAAAACGTGAACCCGATCCCATTTTTGTACGCGGCCTATATCGTCACCGGCGTGATTCACGCGGTGTATCTTCTGACTTTGTATACCCGTTACCAGAAGTTGAAACGCGAGATGCAGGACCTGGAGCGGAAGTAGCCTAGCCGGTCTTTTGCAGGTCCTGTCCCAATCCACAGAAAATCCCGCCACCCGACCCGAGGAATTCGTGTTCCTCAATCAGCGCGCCAACCCCGACCAGCGAACTCGGACGCGGCTCCTCAACTCTTACCACGCGGGCATTGAAGCGAATCTGCACGGAATCGGTGAGCGTGACGTGCGGCGGCAGCGTCAATTTCACCTCAAACACCGTGCCCAAGAGAAGCGGCTGATTGAGATAGAAAAACACACCGCGAGCGCTGACGTTCTGGGTTTCGGTGAGCAGGGCCGGACCGTCGCTACCTGCAAGCTTCACGGAGGCCGGAAGCCGCATATCGAAGCGGCGCATGGCGCGGCGCTCGTCGGAGAACTGCATTTCGTTTGCTGCAATTTCGTTGGGTTGGAATGGCCCCGTCTTCAGCATGATGAATTTGCCATCCTTTCGCAACACGGCGGTCCGAACAGAAGAAAACACGTCGTACCTCACCAGCAATTCTAGACGAACCAGCGCTTACTCCAAGAATCGCCCTCGGGTGTCCTGAAGGCAAGCGCAAAAGTCTCCGAGAACAGAATAGGTAAACCACTGCTGGAGCAGTTCAGGGAGAAATTTGGGGGGCCGCGGCTGCTGCTTTCGAGACTGCAATTGCGCCACCGCGCGTCCGGGGCGGCGGAATAGCCGCAACGCTTTCTTTGCAACACCTTGCGAAGCTGGACAGCAAGTTCGTGGTGGGAGTTTGCTGTTGTCCCGCAAAAACTTGCGGAAAACTCCCAAAATATCTGTAGAGCAGACAGCTTTCCTACTCAAACTTTGCATCCAAAGCGCTGGGTGGGTCTGTTTACGCGCGCGAAGCCCTAAGATCGAGTAGTGGCGGACGCGCCGGCTGGCTTGACAGGCTAACCCTAAGCTGTTTAAGTAAATAGTTTAGCTTCCCAGTTTAAGTGACAGGTCTGAGACCGTCCCGCTCAACCGGGACAGGGGCGTATTTTGCGCCATCTCCTATAACCGCATCCACGCTGGCAAAGGTTGCTGGTATAGGGCCGTTGGCCGCTCGTCAAAGAGCTGTCATAGGAACACTGAAACAAATTTTCGGAGGATCTACCTCGTGACATTGAATTTACGCCGGACGAATGCTCGCCGGATGCGTGGCTGCGCCACGTCCCAGACCACAATGATCGCCATCGCACTTCTTACTTTCATGGGAGCGGGAGCCCTCTGGTCCGCCTCGGGCAGAATGCCTCGGCACAAGGCGGCGGAGTCCAAGCTGGTAGCACAGGCCTCGAACGCAGTTTCCGCGCCAGCCACTCGTCAGTCGGACGTCCCTGACGCGATCAATGCCCGCGCTCGGGCTCTCTCCGGCAAGCTGCCTTTGGCCTTCGAGGCTAATCACGGGCAGACGGATAAATCTGTTGCCTATATGGCGCACGGATCCGGCTATGGACTTTTCCTGACCGCGAACGAGGCGGTACTGGCTCTGCAAGGCCAGTCCAAACAGGGAATCACGACCAGCGCCGCAGTTCACATGCAGCTCGAAGGTTCCGCCGCACAGCCGAAGATTTCCGGCGCCGAGCCGCTTCCCGGCAAAAGCAACTACTTCATTGGCAACGATCCCAGCCGCTGGGTGCATAACGTTCCGCAATTCGCGCGTGTGCAGTATCGCGCCGTCTATCCCGGCGTGAATCTCGTCTATTACGGCAAGCAAGGCCAGTTGGAATACGACTTCGTCGTCGCTTCCGGAGCCGATCCGAGCCAGATTCGCATGAATGTGGCCGGAGCGGAAAAAGTCTCGATTGCATCCGATGGCAGCCTGCTCGTGAAGACGCCTGTCCGCGAACTCCGTTGGAACAAGCCTGTGGTGTATCAGGAAGTGAACGGCCAGCGTCAGAAAGTAGCCGGACGCTTTGAGTTGCTCGCCAAGAATCGCGTCGGCTTCGCTCTGGGCAGCTATGATCGCAGCCGCGAACTGGTGATCGATCCCACACTCTCCTACGCGACCTATTTTGGCGGCAGCGGCTCTGAAATCAATCCGCAGGTCGCGGTAGATCCGAACTCCAGTATCTACTTGGCCGGAACAACGTCTTCAGCAACCAATTTCCCGATTCCCGCTGGCGGAACGCAGCCCACTTTAAGCGGCTCGACGGACGTTTTCGTCAGCAAGCTGAATACATTCGGCTCGGCAGTCGTATACACCGCCTACCTGAATGGATTCGACTTGACCACCGCTCCGCCAGTGACTTTGGGAAAGGCGACAGGTGTTGATTCCAGCGCTGGCTTGGCTGTAGACAGCGCCGGGAACGCCTACGTTACAGGTACAACGACATCGAGCGATTTCCCAGTAACGGCCTCCGCATTCCAATCTGCCCCAATAGCTGCGGGCGTGCATGTTTTTCTGTCCAAGCTGGATCCCACAGGTGCGAGTCTGCTGTACTCGTCCTACCTTGGCGGTAGCGGAATCGATAACGCTATGGCACTGGCTGCGGATAATTCCGGTCACGCTTATATCTTGGGCGACACTTTTTCCGCGACGGATTTTCCGACTGCCGGTTCTCCCTTCCAACCCACTGCGAATGGCGCGACGCATCTCTTCTTCGTGTCCAAGTTCGACACCACTGCCACCGGCACGGCCAGCCTTCTTTTCTCTTCCTTCCTGGGAGGCGGTACGTCCTCAACGGGCAACGCAAATCCACCAGACGGCGTCCCAGCCTGCACGCTTCCTTGCGGTGGCATCGCTCTGGACAGCACCGGAAACGCTTACGTGACGGGTACCACCACGTTCACTAATCTCGCCATCGCGAACGCCTACCAGTCCGCGATTAACCAAGGACAAACCACGAACAAAACGGACGCCTTCGTCGCCAAAATCACCAGCGCTGGCACCGGACTTCTCTACCTTTCCTATCTGGGAGGCACCGGGAATGATTCCGGCAACGCCATCGCGGTGGATACAGGCGGGATTGCTTACGTTACGGGACAGACGGATTCGAACGACCTATTCCCTGCGGCTGGCGCGTCGGGTTTAACGGTTGGCTTCCAAAATACGAACAGTGGCTCCCATGCCTATATCGCCAAGCTCAGCAATCCCACATCCGGACCGATCACTCTCACCTACGCTTCCTATCTGGGTGGATCGGGGGTAGACAACGGTCTCGGAATCGTCGCCGACTCCAGTCAAAATGCGTACGTGACAGGATCGACGACTTCGACGGATTTCCCAACCCCATTCACGGCGTCCACACCCTTGCCGTGTAACTTCCCAATCGTGGCGGCACAGGCGCAAGATGCGTTCCTTGTGAAGGCCAGTACTACGATCGTCACGCTCAAGACCGTAACTCCATGCGTCAGTAGCCTTCTGTCCTCCTCCCTCATAGGTGGCAGTGGCACGGAGCGCGGCACCAGCATCGCTCAAAACATAGCTGGCACGGTTTTGGTCGCGGGTGAAACGAACTCTTCGATTCTCCCAGCCATCTCGAAAATTCAGGGCGTCAATCCTCTGCAAACTGCCTTCGCAGGTGGATCCACCGACGCTTTCCTCGCCACTTTCGGCGCCACCACCGACTTGGCCCTGACTCTTACGGTTCCCAGTACTGGCGTGATGCCCAATCCGGTTGGCGTTGGCAATGCCGAGGTCTTTACCTATGTGGTGACCAACATCGGGCCTGACGCCAGCACCGGAGCCACCGTGGTCATTCCCGTTCCGCCTACGTCTTCCGGAGTGACGGCTACAACCTTTACCACTACTTCTGGGTCGTGCGCTTTGTCCGGCAGCACCGAGACCTGCACGCTGGGCACGCTGGCACTCAACGCAACCGCCAGCATCACCGCATCCATAACGCCGACCGCCGCCACTACGAGTTCCATTTCCATGACAGGAACGGTTTTCCCCGGCGTCGCTGGCGGCAGCGCCGCCGTGGACTTGAACCTTTCCAACAATTCCCCGAAGTCGCCGGTCGTAGTTCCCGTCGACTACTTCACGCTGGGAGTTTCACCCGCCTCCGCCACCGTTGTGGCGGGCCAGTCGCTAACCTTTGTGGCATCGCTCACGGCGCATAGCTTGATCGGCAGCCCACAGTATCCATCCAGCATTACTCTGGCTTGCTCCGGCCTTCCCACGGGCGCAACTTGCGCCTTCAAGCCAAGCCCTGTTCCCAACATCCCAACCACCAGCCCTGTAGTGACTTCAACCCTGGTCCTGAGCACAACGGCTCCACCAAAGACGGGAGCCATCTGGAAGGCTCCGAAATTCTTTTACGCGATGTGGCTGCCGATCTCCGGCCTCGCCTTGTTGGGAGTCGGAACAAGTCGCCCAAGGTGGATTTCAGGACTGGCTCTGCTCCTGATTCTCTCTGCGGTTGGCTTGTGGGCCGGTTGCGGCAGCAAGGGGAATTCGACTACCACGACAGGCACTCAGCCCGGGATTTACACCATCGGAGTCACCGCAACCTCGGGCACGTTCGTGCAGCCTTCGCCCACGACTCCGCTCAACATCACGGTGACCGTGACCGCCCCGTAGTTTATATTGTTCTGGAAATTAAAAAAGCCAAGCCGCAAGGCTTGGCCTTTTTTTCCTGATCTGAAGGATAGATTCTTGTCATTCTGAGCGCAGCGAAGAATCCCTTTCGCTATAAACACTCCAGCAGCTTACAGGGATGCTTCCCTTCGCCCCAGCATGACAAGAGAAAGTAGGGTACGAGTTCAGCCCAGCCCAGCCAGTGCCTGTTCCAAATCCCTTCGCAGATCCTCCACATCTTCCAATCCAATATTCAAACGCACCAGCCGACTCCCATAATCGGGACGACCCGAAGTGCCCTCCAGGTCATACGTCATCACTATGCTCGTAACCCCAGCCCAGCTGTAGCCAATGGCAAACAACTCCAATTTGTCGATAAAGGCATGCACCTGCGATCGCGTGAACTGTTTCCGGAACACAATAGAAAACAGCCCAGCCGATCCGGTAAAGTCGCGTTTCCAAAACTCGTGTCCCGGACAAGACGAAAACGCCGGGTGTAGCACCAACTCAATCTCCGTCCGCTCGGCCAGCCATCGCGCCAGCGTCAATGCCGATTCTTCGACGGATTTCAGGCGCACCGCCAGCGTCTTCATCCCGCGCAACGCCAGACTGCAATCGTCGGGAGAGGCCACTGCACCCACGATCTGATGCGTCGACGCAACGCGCGCATAGGCCTCCTCGTCAAGCACCGTAATTGCGCCAAGCAAAATATCGCTGTGCCCTCCAACATACTTCGTCAACGCTTGCACGCTAACGTCAACGCCGTGCGCGAACGCATCGAAAAACACGCCTGCGGACCAGGTATTGTCGATAAAGACCAGTGCTCCGGCGCGATGCGCAGCCTCGGCAATGGCTGGCACGTCCTGAATCTCCATCGTGATCGATCCAGGACTCTCGCACCAAACCAGCCGCGTGTTCTCGCGCAACAGAGCTGCGACCGCCGCCGCGCCTTGCTTGGGATCTACTGCGGGGTAAAACTCCACCTCCACGCCAAATCGCCGCATCACCTGGGCGCAAAACTTTCGATTCGGCCCATAGATGTTCTCCGGCAGCAATATATGGTCGCCAGCCTTCAGAAAAGAAAGATTCGCCAATGAGATCGCAGCCTGCCCGCCGGGAGTAATATGCGTTCGGAAGCCACGTTCCAAATCGCAAACGCGAACCGCTAACTCCAATGTCGTCGGCGTTCCGTACACGCCGTAGGTGTAGCCGTCCTTGTAGGGATTCCAACTCTCCCGAATCGACGCCGCATCCGGAAACACCACAGTCGACCCGCGGTACACAGGATCGGCCAGCGAACGAAACCCCTCCGGAGCATGAACCTCAGGATGGATCAGCTTAGTCTTCCAATTCTTTGCCATGAATGCATTGAATCACAGAGAGCACAGAGTTACACAGAGGAAGACGTAGGCTGAAAAGCCGACTGTTGAAGGCGTCTGTTCGCGGTGCGTCGGCGAAGAGCGGCCAAAAAACGCTAGCCCTCGGATTTCTCCTGCACGGAAGTAGACATGCGCTCCACCGCTTCCTCTGTGAAACTCTGTGTTCTCCGTGATTCAATAGTTTCATGCCGCCCATCAATCAAATAACAGGATTGACCATCACCGCCGCCATGAAGATCCATTCAGCCCTTGGCCCAGGCTTGCTAGAACACGTTTACGAAGCGTGCCTGCAGTATGAGTTGACGAAGCAAGGATTGCTAGTCGAACGCCAAGTCCCTTGGCCCGTGACCTACGACGGCGTAAGTATTGACCTGGGTTATCGAGTCGATCTGTTCGTTGAAAAACAAGTGATCGTCGAATTGAAATGTGTTGACAAAATACATCCAGTGCATCAAGCCCAAATTCTTTCGTACTTAAGGCTGAGCGGCAAATCCGTAGATCTACTCATCAATTTTCACGAAGCGCATCTACGCGACGGCATTCGCCGCTTCGTGAATGGAAGAGAATGGATCAAAGCAGCCTAAGGGAAAAAAAGCCAAACACTTCCTCAGTGAACCTCTGTGCTCTCTGTGGTTAAAAGGTCTTAGGCCCGGGCGGACAATTTTCTCTCCGTGGAACTCGTCTCCCCCAACCCGTATTGGCGAATCTTGTACAACAGTGCTTTGTAGCTGATCTTCAAAAGTGCTGCCGCCTGTTTCCGATTCCAGTTCGTCTGGTCGAGTGCTTTGGAAATGGCCTCGGCTTCCGCTCCATCCTTGGCCGTGCGGCCTAGCGACTTCAATCCGCCAAGGTCTTCCGCTTCGTGCACATTCAGATGGCCTCCGCCATCGCCCTTAGGATTCAGCTCGCTCACCGCCAACTTCTCATCCGCCAGAATCAAGTAGCGCTTTACGAAATTGCTGAGTTCGCGCAAGTTTCCTGGCCACGAGTGCGCCAGGCATGCTTCCATCAACGTCGGAGAAAGTGGCAGCGGAGGACGCCCGTAGCGTTCCGACATGCGCGACATGAAATGCTTCAGCAGAATCGGAATCTCTTCCTTACGTTCGCGCAAGGGAGGCAGATTCAGCGTAAACGCATTCAGACGATAATAAAGATCCTCGCGTAGCATCTTGTTAGCCAGCGCTTCAGGAATGTTGATGTTCGTCGCCGCCAGAATGCGCACATCCACCTTGATCATCGTCCGGCTACCCAAGCGCGAAAATTGCTGATCCTGCAAAACGTGCAGCAGCTTGGCCTGCAATTGCGGAGGCATTTCACCAATTTCGTCCAGCAGGATCGTGCCGCGATTGCACAGTTCAAATTTGCCGGGCTTGGCATGCGTGGCGCCGGTGAACGCCCCAGGCTCGTAGCCAAACAATTCGCTTTCCAGCAAATCGCCCGGCACGGCGGCGCAGTTCACTTTCAAGAACGTCCGATGCGCTCGCGGAGACAGCTTGTGTACCAGTCGCGCCAGAACTTCCTTGCCAGTACCGCTCTCCCCCAGTAATAAAACCGGAATGTCGACGTTCGCCACCAGAGCCGACTGCGCGCGAATCTTTTTCATTGCCGGACTGGCTGCGACAAAAAACACATCGTCGCACAGCTCTTCCACTTCGCCGGCATACGCCATCTTCTTCGGTTCAAGGCATTGCTCAATCACCGCATCCAGCTCCGCCTTTTGGAACGGCTTGGTCAGGTAGTCGCTGGCTCCGAGTCGGATCGCCTGCACCACCTTGCGGGTATCCGTGACGCAGGACAGCATAATGACCTTCACGCTGGCCTGGATCTGGCGGATTTGTTCCAGCGTCTGCAAACCATCAATGCCGGGCATCAGCAGATCCAGCAGAATCAGGTCTGGCTCCATGCCGCCCTTCAGGTGCTCGATCGCTTCCTCCCCCGTGCTCGCCGTCTCAACTGCATATTCGTCGAGTTCGAGCAGGGTCTTGATGTATCGCAGCATTCCCGGTTCGTCGTCCACCAGCAAAATCTTCTTGGCTTGTTTCATTTCGATTGACCTCGGTTCAGATTCCGGTTCGCGTCCAGCGCGCTTGCAGGTGTCAGGGGAATCAGAAAACTGAATTTGCAGCCGGCCGTGGCATCGCTCTCCACCCAAACCTTGCCGCCAAACGCATGTACGAAGCGACGCACAATCGCCAGACCCAACCCCGTGCCTTCAACTTCGGCATTGCCCTGCGGAATACGGAAAAAATCATCAAACACTTCAGAGTGGAATTCAGCGGCAATGCCCGGTCCAGTATCCGCCACGCTCACTTTCACCGCATTCGGGACCGCGAGCGCGCGTTGCCGACGGTCATTCGGAAACTTGGTCGGCTGCGTCGCGCGGCGCTCCCACGTGTAAGGATCCGCGTGCAGCCATACCGTGCCGCCCGCTGGAGTGAACTTGCAAGCGTTGTCCAGCAAATTGGAAACTATTCGTTGCACCTTCGGTGCGTCGAACGGAAACGGCGAGACTTTTTCGTTGGCCAGAAAATACAATGCCAAACCCTTTTCCTGAAACCGCGGCGACCACAAACCGCACACTTCGGAAAGCGATGCATTTAAGTCGCCTTGCTCAAAATGCATTCGCATCTCGCCAGTTTCAAGCACGGCATAAGTCAAAAAGTCCTGGATAAAACTCTGCAGGCGTTTGCAGCTTACCGCCATGTCTTGCAGTACTTCCTGTTGGCGATTGTTGAGCGATCCCAGCTTTTCTCCCTGTAGAACATCCACGTACCCGGAGATGATCGAAAGCGGCGTCTTCAGGTCGTGCGCTGCGGATGCCAACGATGTTGTGCAACGCTGGTAGCGCTCGCGCAGGCGCTCAAACTGATCTTGCACATCAGCGAGGGTGGCATCGGACCCAACAAAACTGCGGCTCGAAGTGATCTCGGCCTCGAGCTTCGCGCTCGCTGACTCATTGTGAGATGCCAAAGCATTCTTGGGTGTAGGCGTCATGGTTTTTGGGCGTGCTCACTTACGAGGGGGGAGGGACTGCAAATTCAGCCTTTGGGGGTGGACTGAATGCCTGATGTTAGGACGAGAGGGTCTGGGTTGTCAACGCAAATTGTCAGGAAATTCTCCAGAAAAGGCAAAACATTGCACAATTAGAGCTGAGATTATCCAGAAATCCGGATATTTACGGGACGAAACCATGTGGAAAACAGGGCACTACTACTAAAGACTCCCCACAACAAGCGCCGATTCAAGGTGAATTCCCGGAATGGGCAGCAAAATCGTCCATGTGTTTGAAAAATCAACAATTCCACCCGGCTTTGGCCCGTCAGATGCCAAAGAAACCGGTTCGCTTCATGTTGGTGGGGGTCGAATTTTTGATTGACAAAACACAAGGGTCGGAACGCCGCAAGTGGCATCGGCTGCCGCTGGCCCTTCCCGTGTTCCTGCGCAGCGTTGACGGAGCTGGTAAGGAGTCGCTGGAGTTCGCGACCGGTCTCAATGTGAGCGCTGGCGGTATGCTGGTGGCGAGCCGCCGGGCGCTCCCCTTGACTGGCCAAGCTCTTCTAGAGATACCCGTAGCTCCCTTTGCGCTGCCCTCCAGCGCTTCGAAGGTCTCCCGCAAGCTCCAGGCCCGGATTGTTCGTGTCGTCCATGGACAGGACTTCCACCTCATTGGCATGCGGTTCCAGCGTCCGCTCGCGGACGGCAGCATGGCCCGGCCTCCCGCTAAACGGAAACCGCTGGCGAAGACACCCCGGAAGAACGTAACGTCGAAGGTGTGACCTTCCGGCACATCTGCTCGCAAAGTGCCGATGTGAAATAGTTTTCCTTCCTTTTCCGTGTCAATCTGCAACTGGAGCGTAAGGTCAACGAACGTGCCACGACCCCTTCAAAACTCCGGCAATGGCATGAAAATAAAAGAGTTAAACTGATCGTATCGACGGTGCCCGCAGTGCCTTCCGCTTTGGCGTGTGATGTGCTCTATTGGTGAGTGGTACAAGATTATGCGCACATCAGTGACAAATCCTGTCAGTCCGCTGGTACAAAGTGTCGGCGAAGTTCCCCCTGATTCCGTGGTCTTTGGTCGTACAGATACGATGCGCCTGGTTCGCGAGCGCCTCGAGAAGATTGCGGGGGCCAACGTGCCCGTTCTCATCCAAGGGGAGAGCGGCACAGGAAAAGACATCATCGCACGGATGGTGCATCAGCTATCTCCTTGGCGCACAGGACCTTACGTAAAGGTAAACTGTCCTGCGATTCCAGGAACGTTGCTGGAAAGCGAGCTTTTCGGCTACGAAAAAGGCGCATTCACAGGCGCTGTAGGGATGAAGCCGGGCCGTGTGGAAATGGCGCATCGCGGCACGCTTTTTCTTGACGAAATTTCTGAACTTGACCCGACTTTGCAGTCTAAGTTGCTGCAATTGCTACAAGATGGCCAGTTCTGCCGCATCGGTGCCCAGGAAGACAAAAAGGTCGAAGTGCGCGTGGTTTGTGCGACCAATCGCAAGCTCGAGCATGAGATTGAGGTGGGAACCTTCCGCCAGGACTTGTTCTACCGCATCAACGTGGTGAACTTGTACATGCCGCCGCTGCGCGAGCGTCGGGCCGACTTGGAAGAGCTGGTTGACTACTTCCTGGAACACTACAACCAGAAGTTCAATTGCCGCGCGAGGCCTTTGTCGCCGGAGATGATGAATACCTTGAAAAACTATCACTTTCCAGGGAATATTCGTGAGCTCGAGAACATGATGAAGCGGTACGTCATCCTGGGTACCGAAGAAGCAATCAGCGGGGATATGGTGTCGAGGGAGCCAGATCTTTTTACGTCCGAGATATCGATTGATGGCCCTATCTCATTGAAAACACTGACTCGACAGGCGGTTCAGGAGATGGAGCGCAAGATCATCCTGCGCGTGTTGCAGCATCACCACTGGAATCGCAAGAAGGCTGCTAAGGCGTTGAATATCAGCTACCGCGCGTTGTTGTATAAAATACGAGATGCGGGCTTGCCGTCGAGCCGGAAGCCGGTTCTTCCGGCTGAGATCGAGGCAAGTAGCCCATCCGTGGCGGAGTAGTTGCGGGACGCAATGCTTTGTCTTAACAATGCAGACATTTGCATGTCACACAGCAATAAAGCTACCTATGTAATTGATTCCAAAAGAAAAATTGGTTTCTAGAATTAGGTTACCAACGTGCATGTGGTAATATGACTTAGCTCGACTTATGTCTCCCCAAGACTTAGGCGAAGCTGGCAGTCAGAAGCAAAATTGGAAAGAATCACTCGGGAGGCAAGAAATGCGTAAGTTAGCATTATTGGCAGCATTGGTTGTTGCGGTACCCATGGCGTCATGGGCGAGCGGCAGCGTGGATTTCAAGAATTTTGGGGGCAAGGCCTATTACGGCAATGGTGTCCTCACCACACGTTCTTATGGGTCCCACTTCACACTTATCAATGGCATGAACGGCCACAGCTATTCCGGGGCGAACCTCGGGAAGTTGGTCTTCTCAACCGGACACATGATGGCCGGTGGGTCTTTGAATAAGGGCGGCACGTTTGCGGCTGGCGGATCGTTCACGATCATTGGCAGCGGTAAGAATGGCGTTACTGGCGGCACGTTGTTTGCTGGCAAGTTCTCCGGGCCGACGACTTGGACTGTGACGACGTCAGGTGGCATGACCTACTACACCCTGACCGGAACGGTGACTGGGACTTGGGCTGGAGGCCGAACTGTAATCGGCACAGTGACTTTGAATTTGGTTGGAAAAGCTGGCTGCAAGACCTGCCTGCACTTCGTAGGCGGTACCGTCAACCTTCCGCTGCCTGTACCGGAGCCGGGAACGTTGTCGTTGCTGGGAGCAGGACTTGTAGGTTTGGCTGGAGTTGTGCGTCGTCGCGCGATTCACGCTTAAGTTTTCTAGTTTCCTCCTCTTGAGTTGGCGAAGAACCCCACTGCCGTCCGGCAGTGGGGTTCTTTCGCTTTGGATTAACTCCAGAGAGCACGGAGTTTCACCGAGGAAATCCTAAAACCTGGGGAAAACAAGCAAGAAGTCCCTTCACCTTTTGGCAGCCGTGGCGTGGTATTTTGTGTGGCATGGATTCGGAAGCTAAGAAGCGGGTTCAGGTTGTTCTGCTGGTCGCGATGGTTCTTGCAGGGCTGCGCGTTGCCTACATCTTCTACGAGCGCCGCAACGATGCTGAGCAGGCCGCGCAACAGGAAAAGCAAAGCCAACTCAGGAAAGATACATTGCCAGACGCTGACTACTACGTCAGCCTAAGAAAGATTCATGCCTACGACTTAGCCTCCGCCCGCGAGCTCACCAAGGGGCCCGTCTGGGTGCGTGTGGGGTACAGCTCGGCGTACTTCCCGTTTGATCCTGCTTCCAAACATGCCAACTTTGGGCACCAGGCCGGACGGCTGCTGCCGTTGCAGAAGCTGCAGATCACAGATGTAGTTTTCGATCATGCGCCCACGGCTCCTGGACAAAAGCAGATTATGGCGGTGTTTGCGGAAGACGAGAAGCACTATGCGTTTTCGATTGGTGCGGCGGCGGGGTCGAGTTTCGACTGGTATGCCGACGACATGCTGTTTTATGACGATCCTCCCGAGTTGTACAAACACTGGTCTGCAGATGTTTGGGATGCCATTGGGAAGCACGAAGTCCGCAAAGGCATGAATGAATTGCAGGCGGATTGCGCGGTCGGATTAGGGTTGCTGGATGGCTCGGGCTTGGGCGAGGAGCGGACATTGCACTATGCGAATGGCGGGAAGCCGCTGACGGTGACGTTCCGGGGTGGTAAGGCGGTTGAGGTCAAGACTGGGTCTTAGCCCTCAAGAGCTTTAACCACAGAGAGCACTGAGGGCACGGAGGAAGCAAATGATCGACAAAAGCGACTTATGAGCGCACACAGGAGATGGCATCAATACGCTTCAGCCGCGGCAAAACTAAGGGTATACCTTTCCCTGCTTGGATACTGAACGCGAATCCAAACCCCACCCAAGGCTTTCAGCTTGATAGTGCATTCCCAATTTGTACCACAGTGGATAATCCACATTGAGGTTGGCGGGATATAAGGACGGGGAATAAAAAATGAAAACTTTGCGCGTGTTTTGCGCTTTTTGTGTTGTGTTGGGAACGCTCGGCGCGGAAGCCGTCGCCCAGCCGCATACTACGAGTTCTGCTACCCTCACGATCAAGGCGTCACAGCGTTCTGTGAAGATTGGCTCCTCAGCCTACATTGAGGTCACGGCAGCAAACAAGTCAGGTCACGATATTGTGGTTCCGAGAGAAGTAAGAGGAACGGACTCTCAGATCGAAGTTCGCGACTTGAGCGGAAAGTTGGCCGACGACTCAAAATTTGGCTACGTTTGGAATGGCCACGTTGCCGATCCAGACCCCAGTCAGGTTTCTGTGAAAGATTTTGAGGGCATGATCTTTACGGTGACTGTAAAACCAGGCGAGAAGCTTACGTGGCATTTGGACGCAGCCAAGTTCTACAGCATGAACAAACCCGGCAAATACGCAATAATAGTTCAAAAAGCAGACCCCGAGAACCCTTCAGTAGCCTTGAAGTCGAATGTGGTTGCGGTAACGATGGTTCCGTAACTGGAATAAATCAGTTCCCGACGGCAAATTGCAGTCCGGATTGCGCCGTCTCATTTGGGATAGGAAAGCAGATTCCTCGCGTTGCTCGGAATGACAAGTCCTCTTGATTGGGTCCGAACGTCAAAGGCGGCGGACAAGAGTGGCCGTCCTACATCCTGCAAGAGCGGCGAGCAGGAATGTTCGCCCTACACTTGCTTCCTACGCTTGCTCGGCGATGGCTAGTTGGACGCACAGCGCCACGCCCTCGGCGGCTTGGGCGACTTCGGGCAGCTCGGGGAACGTGGGTGCTATGCGGATTGTGCGGTCGTCGGGGTCGTTGCCGTGGGGGTGCGTGGCTCCGGCTGGGGTGAGTTCTACTCCTGCATTTTTGGCTAGAGCTACTACTCGCTTGGCGCAGCCTTTGGGTACATTGAGGCTGATGAAGTAGCCACCTTTGGGTTTGGTCCAAATTACGTTCGCGATGTTCGCGAGCTTTTCGTCGAAGATGTCGAGGACTTTTTGGAACTTGGGCGCGATGACTGATCTTTGTTTGTCCATTAATTGCTGGATACCCGCGTCGTTTTTCAAAAATCGAACGTGACGGAGCTGGTTGATCTTATCCGGGCCGATGGTTCTGGGCGTGAGTCTGGCGAGAAGCCATTTGACGTTGTCGGGCGAGGCGGCGAATATGGAAAGCCCGGTGCCCGCTAGCGTGATCTTCGAGGTTGAGGCGAAGACGAAGGCACGGTTCGGATGGCCATATTTGGCGCACTGTTCAAGGATATTGGCTATTTCCACCCGCTCGTCGGTGAGGTGATGGACGGCATAGGCGTTATCCCAGAATAGGCGGAAATCCGGGGCGGTCTTCATGGCGGCCAGACGCTCGATTACCGTGGCGGAGTAAACCGTACCCGTGGGATTGCTGTATTTTGGAACACACCACATACCCTTGATGGACGCGTCTTGCGCCACAAGTTTTTCAACTTGATCCATATCCGGGCCAGATTCGGCGAGCGCGACTGGAATCATGCGGATACCGTAGTCTTCGCAGATTTTGAAATGGCGGTCGTAGCCCGGAACGGGGCAGAGGAAAGAAATTTTGCCCTGTTGCGACCACGGCTTGGCGCTATCGGACGTGCCTTTGAGCAACGCGTAAACGACCGTGTCGTGCATCAGTGCGAGGCTGGAGTTGTTGGCGACGACGACCTGGTCGGCGGGAGCTCTCATCATGGGGGCGAAGAGTCGGCGCGCTTCGGCCAAGCCTTGCAGGCCGCCGTAGTTGCGGCAGTCGGTGGCGCCTTCCGCCGTGTAGTCCGCCGTTCCGGGAAGGGACAGGAGGTCATTGCTGAGGTCGAGCTGCGCGGAGGCGGGCTTGCCGCGCGTGAGGTTCAGTTTGAGGCCTTTGGCTTTGAAGGCGTCGTAGGCAGCCTGGATTTGCTCGCGGGTGGCGATGGGGGTTTCGGCGGTCGTGGTCATGCTTTCATTATCGCGGATTGCAAGGGCGGTTACCACAGAGGCCACAGAGGTTCACAGAGGTTTTTTTGGTTTCTTTTGATCGAAATTTCGTTTGCGTGCGCGTGTCGGGCCTTCTGTCGCGATTTCGCGCTTCGCGCTGGGCGAGCAGGAATGCTCGCCCTATACGAGCGACAGTTCACGCTCTAGCGCAGGCGTTCGGAGTCCTGCGTGGCGGGTTTGTCGGTCTCCGCGCGGATCACGTTCGTCTCGTCGCTGTAGAAGGCGCGATGGGCGGCATCGAATGGCTTGGGAGTGAGCGCCAAACTAAAGCCGTCAGTGTGCGAATGGAAGCTGACGTTGTAGTCGCCGCGGTCGGTTTTGGTCATACGGCGAGTGAAGGAGCCGGTGTTGATCAGGCCCGGCAGAGTGGTGGCATAGCTGCCGTGCTTCTTTTTATAGAGTTTCTGGGCATTGAGCACGGTACGGATGTAACCCAGGGTACCGGCCTCGGCGCCGGAGTGGGCTGGGTCGCCCGCAAACTTAGGCTTGTAGGCGGGTGCTTCGGCGGATTGCGCTGCCGGAACAGCCATTTGCCCGGA
Source organism: Acidobacteriaceae bacterium (assembly GCA_025352065.1). Lineage (GTDB taxonomy): Bacteria > Acidobacteriota > Terriglobia > Terriglobales > Acidobacteriaceae > JANXUC01. The sequence goes on from JANXUC010000081.1 coordinate 25,338, forward strand.
TTTCGGTTTCTGTTCCTGTTTTACCGGTTGCTGTGCCGTTTGTTCCGGTTGTTGGGCCCACACAAAGACTGTTCCGGTAAGGAAAACAGCGGGGAAGAGGAAAGTCCGACTAAACGGGGATTGAGCACGCACGCCTGATGACATCAAATTTGCTCCTGAAAGAATTGTAAACAACAGGGTTACCCGCGTAACGGCGAGGCGAATGGTTTGCTTTGCATTGCCTCGCTCGATGGCTATGCTACAGGTAATACAGACTAAACCGGGAAGGTCGAATGAAGCCAGCACTGGCACGAAAAACACCGATTCGTATCTCCGTCGTCGAAAGCGATCCACTCCGTTTCGTGGGATTTCGCGCCCTGTTCGACACAGAGCCTGATTTTGAACTCAGTTCGGCGACGCAAGCCGATCTGTCGACCGAAAAAGAGGTCGACGTAGTGCTGCTGGGCAGCCGGTCGGCGCAAAACCTTTTTGACGTGATGGCTGGCATGAAGGCTGCGCGGCCAACTTTGAAGATTATCGTTACGGGCTCGGGAATGGACGATGAGACCATTCTGAAAGCTATTGCTTCGGGCGCTAAAGGCTATGTGGACGAGGCGGCGAGTCCGGCTGAATTCGTGCAGGCCCTGCGCATTGTGCAGGAAGGGTCTGTCTGGGCGCCACGGCGGGTGCTGTCGCTGTTTATTGAGCGCGTGACGACGGGGCCGGGACGAGTGTTTCCGGCGGGCCGGGTGGCGTTTACGGATCGCGAGAAGGAAGTGCTGGAAATGCTGGTGGTCGGACGGTCGAATAAGGAAATTGGGTCGGTGCTGGGCATTGAGGAGCGTACGGTGAAGGCGCACGTGGCTAAGCTGATGCGGAAGGTTGGGGTGCAGAACCGGATTGCGCTGTCGGTGCACGCCATTACGCATTCGCTGGTGGCGACAAATAAGGTGTAGTAACGTGGCGGGTAATCTTACCCGTGATACGCTACCTCTGTAATCTTGGCGGATTGGTGGGTAGGCCGCATACTCGATTCACCTACCACAGAACCTGGGAGCGGGGTTGGAACTGGAGACTACGGTCGCCAGCTTCCAGCCCCGATTTTTTGTGTCCTGGGTGCCTCGGAACCCATTCGGGTATCCCAATCAAGCAACCGACGGGCGCTTTGCGAGCTCTAAGTTACTGATATCCTTAGGACATAGAGTTCAATTTCCCAAAGTTCGACTCCCAGGAGCGGTGTGCGGCTATGAAGAAGATTCTGTTGGTAGGCGTGATTCTCGGTTTGAGCAGTCTTACCCTTGCGCAGGATGCCAAGCAAGGAAGTAAGGAAGAGATCAAGGCAGCGGACCGCGTGCAGGCGGCGGCTACTGTGCTGGATGAAGTGATGGCTGCGCCGGACAAGGCGATTCCGGAAGAGATTCTGAAGTCGGCTGAGTGCGTGGCGGTGGTGCCTTCGTTGCTGAAGGGCGGGTTTGTGGTTGGCGGAGCCTATGGCCGCGGCGTGGCCAGCTGCCGCGTGGAGAAAGGTAAGGATCGCGTGTGGAGTGCGCCGGCGTTCTTTACCGTGGGCGGCGGGAGCTTTGGATTCCAGATTGGAGGGCAGGCGGTGGATCTGGTTCTGCTAATCATGAACAAAGATGGTATGAAGAATCTGCTGTCGAGCCAGTTCAAGATTGGCGCCGATGCCAGCGCTGCGGCTGGGCCGGTCGGGCGTCATGCGGAAGGCGGTACGGACTGGAAGATGCGCGCGGAAGTACTGACGTATTCGCGGACGCGAGGTTTGTTTGCGGGCGTGACGCTGAAGGGCGATGTGATTAAGCAGGACAAGGATACGACGCGCGATTTCTACGGGCGCATGGTGCCGTTCAAAACTTCGTTGACTGGGCTGGTGGACGCTCCGGCGGCGTCGAAGCCATTCCTGGACTCGCTGGAGAAGGCGTCGAAGCAGGCGGCGGATAGGTAGGAACTAGCTGTCGGCTTTCAGCTTTCGGCTAGGGGCCCGTTGTTTGAAAGTAAGCAATCGTTCTGAAGTCTGGGCGCAGCGACGCATCCCTGTCATCGCAGAGTTTGTGGTAACAATAGGGATTCCTCGCTGCGCTCGGAATGACAAGCCAATCGCCTCAAGCCGATAGTACGCCGCCAACAGTCGATTCCCGACAGCCTGTGCGTGGCAAGCTGGAATATGCGCTGCTGTGGCTGGTGGTGCGGACGCTTGGCGCGCTGCCTCGGTCGGTTTCTAGAGCGCTCGGGATTTCTGCCGCGCTTGCCATATTTCACCTGCACGGGCGATTGCGCAGAGTGGGGCTGCGCAATTTGGAAATGGCTTTTCCGGAGAAGAGCCTTGAGCAACGCTGGCAACTCTTGCGCGGCGTTTTTGTTTCTTTGGGGAGGCAGTTAGCTGAGTTTTGCCTGCTGCCCAGTTTGACTCTCGAAAATGTAGATGACGTCGTGATCTACGATGGTTTTGAGAATTTTGATGCGGCGCGAAAGCGCGGCAAGGGTGTGCTGTTCTTGACTGGTCATCTTGGCGCGTGGGAGCTGTCTTCGTTTGTGCATTCGCTGCACGGCAACCCTTTACATATTGTGATGCGCGGGCTGGATAATCCTTACGTGGATCGGTTGGTGCAGAGTTATCGCACAATGCATGGCAATACTACCGTTGACAAAG
>JANXUC010000110.1 GCA_025352065.1 Acidobacteriaceae bacterium
TGATTTAGGGTCGTGAGACGACGCTTCCAGCCAGGACGAAGATTTCGCGTCGATCATGGGAACCTTAGGTGCTACGCCGATTCCGCCGATCCGCACCATTGGAGGCCTTGGCGCGGCTCCCATGGAAACCTTCGCCTTCGCGCCGGTCAAATACCCGTCCGCATCTTTACCGAATTTTTCTGCGCACCCTGCGCTGCAAAAGTAATAGGACTTCCCGGCATACTCGCGCGTGTGCTTGGCGGTCGCGATGGTGACGGTCATTCCACAAACCGGATCCAGCGCCGTACTGCTTACGACCTGCGGGTTTTCCAAAGAGTTCTCCTAGCCGATCCAAGCGTAAACTACTTTTAGATGAGTGGTCTGCTCACAATGGCTCACCCGCTGGCCTCAGCCAGTCATCGGTTTACGCTCTGCCGATTGTTGTAATCTTTGATTGTTGTAATCTCGAAGAGAAAGCGCTCCAGCAAGAGAAACATAGCCAGAGAGGAATCCAGGATGACGCCTTTAGATATTGCCTACCGTTACGGTCGCGTGCCGGGTCCGCGCGAGATGCAAGCCATGAGTGCCCTGATGGAAGTCTACGGAGTCCGCAAGCTCCGTTTCGAGGAAGCCGCTAAAGCCGTCCACGTCGAATTCGACGCCTCGCGCCTGAACGAAGACTCCATCGCCTCCCTGCTCAGAAACACTGGGCTGGACCTCAAGGAAAAGTTGACTTTGGCTTAAATTTATTTTGGCTTAAAACGAGAGGTTGGGCCTTTCTGATCCAGCGGCCTATCCGCCAACGGACCCAATCCGGCTCGAAAAACGGGAGTCGCACCTGCCGCGTCTAGCTTGTAAAGAATGATTTTTGTACTGGGATTGGACGAATTCCTATAAAGAACTGTTGGGGGAGGGCCTTGGTAGAAAATGCAAGGGGCGATCTGAGACCTCTGGCCGAAGTTTCCTCAGATTCGCCCCGTTGCGCGCCACTTCGTCTGTTTACTTTAAAGCACTTCCCGTGCCAAAGGCTAAGTTACTGATAAGCCTTAACCTAAGCCAATTTACCGAAGGTAGGAATTGCCAACGTCCGGGCAAGAATTACTGTAGTTTGCGCCTCAGGACCTTAGCCGCGCTCCAGTCTGCACCCTGCAACCACAAACTTTTCGTCCGCAATTCGCGGAAACGAATTCGTTTGGTTATAATCCGTAGAGTACTTCCCTCGCATCACCCTTAAGCGCCCTTAGCTCAGCTGGATAGAGCGTTTGGCTACGAACCAAAAGGTCGGGAGTTCGAATCTCTCAGGGCGCACCATATCCGCACTTAAACTTCGTCGCCACCCAGGGTCGCCCAAGGCATGGCTTACACAAATCACCCTCTCCAGCGTATTCTTATCCGAAGCGTTTCCGGTCTTACAACGTGCGCCCTTAGCTCAGCTGGATAGAGCATCTGGCTTCGAACCAGAGGGTCGGGAGTTCGAGTCTCTCAGGGCGCACCATCTCTCAAAATATTCCATCCGCTACCCATCGGCTTCGCTATTCAGCGCGTGCAAACGGATTCTCGATACGTACTCCAGCAATCATCTGTTCTGCATTCAGGTCTTCTGAAAGGATGCTGACTGCGCCACGCCTAACCGCCGAGGCGACAATAAGAGCGTCCCAAAATCTCGTTTTCTCCACCACTGCGAAGCTGCACTGTCGGAACGCGACGAACTGCAACAAAAAGTATTAGGATAATCTTGCTGAGGGTTCTCCGAAGGCCTGCCGACTCCGATGCACCTAAGTTTGTTCAACACGCTGCGGAAGATCGCCCTCGCCTTTCTGCTGCCTGCCATCCTCGTCGGAGCAGATGCCTTCGCCCAGGTCAAGCTCCCCAAAGTCTCCCCGCAGGCCGTCCCTCGGGTTTCCGGCAATTTCCTGGAACAGACCGGCGCGCAACCCCATTTCGCCCGCTTCAACAAAATGCCCGCAGGCGTGCTTTCCGCGCTTCGTGCTGCTGTTCCGACCGGCGCGGCCGCTTCTTCCCGCACCATTCCCTTCTTCATGGGAGCGTTTTCCTTTAACGGAAGCAGCCATCCGTACTTCATGGCGGGCAACGACCCTCAACGCGGCAACGAAACTCGCATCAACACCGCAGTCATTCCGCTGAATTTCTATTTCGATGAATGGCTCGACTCCAGCGGCAAGCACATCAGCATCAAGGTAGCTTCCGTTCTGGACCAGGCGCTCACCTCGCCGAACTTCGTGAAGTCCGCCTACAGCAATGGTTTCGGTCAATTTGGCGATGCCGTCCAGCGCGCCGAATTCTACAGCGTGATGAAGGACAGTTGGCACACCATGCTGAACCGTCCCCGCCTGCTAACTCCCGTGACCATCACGGTCCCCTTCGGTCAGTCGCAGGTGTTCCAATTGCCGGACGGATCGTTCATGGCCACCTTGAGCGCCGATTTCTTCGAGTCGCAACTCAGCACCATCCTGCAACTCGCCGGACAGAAGCCCCAGGAATTCCCCATCTTACTTAGCAAGAACGTCTTCCTGTACGCTGGCGATCCGTCGAACTGCTGCATTCTCGGTTTCCATTCCGCCTATGACGTCGGCACGGCAGGACATCCTGCCATACAAACATTTGCCTGGGCCAGCTGGGCCAGCGAAGGAATCTTCTCGTCTTTCTCCGACGTGACTCCTCTGAGCCACGAAATCTCCGAGTGGATGAACGACCCCTTCGTCAGCAACACCGTCCCCGCCTGGCAATCCCCGAACGGCCGCGACTGCCAGGGCAAACTCTCCTCCGGAGATCCCACAGAAGTCTTCGCCAACTCCGTCTTCCCCATCACCCTGCACGGCTTCACCTACCATCCGCAAAACGAGGCCCTGCTCCCGTGGTTCGCCCGCGAAGACCCTTCCAGCGCCTTCCGCGGCGCCTACAGCTACCCCGACACCAGCCTCTTAACCGAAGCCGCCCAGGATTGCCAGTAAGGGCCTGTGTAGGGCGAGCATTCCTGCTCGTCGCTCTTGCTCGGCAACCTTGCTGAACCTCAACCGAAAGCTCCCGCGCTAGCAGTTACAGAGAATGTTGGCGGCAGCCCGCAACTCGTCCCAGTTGCAGGCACAGGACAATAAGTCTCCTAAAAGCCGTGCCCCGAGCCCGTTAGTTTGGAGCTTAAATCTACATATGTAGATTTAAGCCCCTTGCGGCAGCCATTTCTTGTGGAATCAGCGATTCCAGGCACAAAAAAAGAGCGCTCCGGACCCGAAGGTCACAGAGCGCCCGAACAGCCCTCCCCCAGAACTGCTCGATAACGACTCTAAGGCAATCCCAGGAAGCAGGGAATACAACTTTCCGGCCTTCGGCTAGCACCAGCGTGCCATCCCCGAGACTGCCCGATGGCTGGCACCCTCGGAGCGCAAAGTTCTGCACACTTCCCTTCGTGCCTTACCAGCCTATCCAGCGTAAGTTATTGATACATATAGCCATTCTACCTTTTGAGCTTCTGGCAGGTCAGCTGCACTTACGAAAGGCGTAACACAAGTTCACGAGGTCTTACCCCCAAGAGACCCAGCACCATACAAAATACAGGTCTTTAGGAGACGGAAGTCATGAAGAAACTGATTCTACTGGCGATAGTAGCTTTGGCTCTGCCGATGAGCGCATTGGCGAGCAGCGTAACTTTCAGCACTCAGGGCGGTAATACCTGGGTCGGCAGCAATCTTTCAACCTCGTCCAGCTCCGGCTTCACAACCCCGGGCCGGATCGGCTTGGTCAAGGGTATGAATGGCCACACGTACTCTGGCATCAACCTGGGCCGCATGACCTTCTCAACAGGTGCCCTCACAAGCGGCACAATGGCCTCTGGTGGCACGTTTGCCGGCGGCGGCAGCTTTACGATGAGCCTGAACGGCAGCGTCAAGGGCATGCCCAATGCGACGGTTTTCCAGGGCTCCTTCAACGGCCCTGTCTCCTGGACGAACCTTGGACATGGCTACTACTCGCTATCCGGTACCATCGTTGGCATGTTCAACGGTCACAAGGTAACTGGTGGCGTGACCGTCCTGTTTGCGGGCGGGATCAAGAATGGCCACATCAGCATGAGCGGCGCGACGGTGAACATCCCAATGCCAGTGCCGGAACCCGGTACGCTAAGCATGCTGGGAACGGGTTTGCTCGGTTTGGCCGGATTGGCTCGACGCAAGTTTAGAATCGCTTAGTTTTACCTTGCTTCCACCCTACGCCAGTGGGAACACGGTTTTCTTTCTTCTCTCCAAGGGCTCCGTCCAACGACGGAGCCCTTATTTTTTCATCGCGCTGAAGGTCTAATTGCAGCCTTTTGGCGCTGCCGTTTCCATTACTGACGTAATCGCCTGCGACCGCTTGGGAATTGACCCCGACCGCCGCTCACCCTAGATTCGTGAATGGGGGTCCATCATGCAAGACATTCATGAAGTATTGCGCCGCAAGCAGGGGCAGCATGCAGAATTAGGCCGGCAGATCGAAGCGTTGCAGAGCGCTGCGGAAACCTTGCGCGCCGTCGCGCCGTTGCTGGAAGATTCGCACGACAACGACGCCAAACTGGGCAATTTAGCCGAAGCTCCGACCATGGCCAAGAGTGCTGCCGCCGGAGCTGTAGCGTCCTCGCCTGCTCCCGCTGCCAGCCCAAAGCCTGCCGCAGCGCGCACAACTGTGCCGCGCTGGCCGTAAGCGGCCCTGCGCCGATAGTAGGCAAGAGTAAGCAAGGGACATGCGATGGTCATGATGAATACGCGAGCGCTGCTGGTGGTGCGGGATACAGTGGCCGTGGACACGCTCACCAGTCTTCTGCGCAACGAAGGTGTGGACGTAGCTCGTGTCCCGGACGCTACGAAGGCTGTTGTTGGCCTGCCCGATCACGCGCCCGACTTAATTTTCGCCGATTTCGCCGATGCCGATGCGATGACGTTGCTGGAAACGTTGCGCCCGGCGGCCGGCGCACCGTCTCTACTCTCCGTTTTCCTGCTGCAGGATGAATCCGAACGCGCGGCAGCTTTGCGCCTGGGGGCCCAGTTCATCATCTACAAGCCGGTTTCCATGTCGCAGCTTCGGTCGGTGTTGATCGCAACCCGAAGTTTACTCAGCCGCGAACGCCGCCGAACCACCCGCGTCCCGATTCAGATTCCTGTCACCCTGGGATGGGGGGGTGAGGAGAACGTAGAAGGCATTCTTCTCGACGTCAGCGGCACGGGCATGGACGTTTTGATCTCGCGTCCGGTCTCGAACTTTACCGAGTTAAAGTTCCAATTTGAGCTGCCCGAGCGCACTGTACCCGTCGCAGGCTCCGGCGTGGTGGCCTGGGCTCGTTCCACGGGAGAAACCGGTGTACGTTTCGAAAACCTCTCTGAAGACGCACACAAGTCGCTGGTAACCTGGTTGAATTCCGCTCCACAGGATTCTCCAGAGAACTATGCAGCCTCCGGCGTGCAATGCAAACTCACAGATTTAAGCCTGGGTGGATGCTACGTAGAATCGGAGTCTCCGTTCCCGATTGGAACGCGGCTGGATTTAATCCTGCAGGCTCGCGGAACATTTGCAGCGGCCCAAGGCAGAGTTCGGGTATTGCATCCAAGCTACGGCATGGGCATAGAATTCCTGGCCGACACCGAGGAGAACAAATCCGCTGTTTCAGGCTTCCTTACTTTTCTGGTTTCGCAAGCCGGGGTTGCGCCTGAGCTGCGCGCCAGTCCTCGCGAGATTGTTCCCTTGGATCCTGTTATCCCGGAAGGCGAAGATGAGCCGGAGGATGCCCTGCTGCATCTTCTGCGTCATGAGATTGGCATGAGCCAGGCGGATTTTCTGAGCGCACTGCAAAACCAGCGCGGCGCGGCATCTGAGTCAGAAGAAGAAACCGCCGAAGCCGCCAACGCGTAAAGACAGCCTGACCGTCATTCTATTCCGTTAACAACGTGAAAAGGAACGTCCCGTCTGTCCCCGTATTATTGTCCATTCCGTATTATTCATTCCGTATTATTTGTCCCCGTATTATTCCCAGATGTCGAACTGCCTCACTCAAGCCAAAACCGAGCTTGAATGGGCCCCGACCGGGTGAATCCGCTCGATCAGTGTGTCGGGAACCGTGTCGGGAACCCGATGTGATAGATGCGATTGCCAATCAAGAGGAAGATGATTCCTACTACAACCAGCACACCAAAAACTCCCAGGGTAACTTCCCACAATCGGCGTCCTGTTGGGGTGGATGCCTCGTCCCCGGCGGAAGGTATTTTTAGCATTAGTCGGCTCCCCGGTTTACGGCCAGCAACCGGGCCTTGAAATCGGCGCGCTGATCGACATCCATACGGTCGGTAATCTCCGTAACACGCTCAAACAGAGTTAGAGGTTTTAGGTGATCGGCCAGGTCATGAGATCTCATGGCAGCTTGAAGGAACGCTTCCCGCCACTTTTCCTGATCGCTTGACGACATGGGAGTCTCCCTCTTGACAGTTAGGTTAAATAAACGAGGGTATGCAATTCTGGTCCATATTGCTCACCTTCCTTCTTGCAGATTGGAGGGTGGCGCTGGCCACTCAAGCCAAAAGAAGGCTTGAACAGGCTACCCGCCCGGCACATCTGACGATAAGAGTATTGTTGTTTGGTCACGGGAGTTTCCGAGAAAGTTTTTCTTCTAGGCCCGTCCGGAATTGGAAAGACTCAAATGACTCCACTCACTCTATTCGGTCTCTTTGCCGTTACAAGCATGCTGGTCACCTATGCGCTGGAGAGCCGCAGCTCGTGGTTCATCCTGGCATTCGCCTTCTCGTGCCTGCTGGGGTCGGCATACGGCTTTCGGCAGGGAGCTTGGCCGTTTGGAGTGGTGGAGGCGATTTGGGCGGTGGTGGCGGCTCGGCGGTGGTTTCTGGCTCGAAAGGCTTTTGACCACGGAGGACACTGAGGTTGACTGAGAAATTTTAGCCTTCCACCCCTCCCGCTCTTTCAAAAACCTCGCAATAATCAGGCCGAGCCCTATCTTCATTGACTTTTCCTTGCGCTAAAGGCAAACTTACCGCTTCGCACTTTAAGCGAGGGATTGGGGCCACTCTAGGGGCTCAAGCCTCCGCCGCAGGTGGGAAGAGTTCAAATTTGAAGCCCTAGGCATGACCGCGAAACAGGTCTCTTACACATACGAGTCGACGTTGGAGACCGTGAACGACGCGGAGGATCGGGCTGGACGCGTCGCGGCCGAAGCGGGCTTCAGCGATGACGACGTGATGAGCATTTCCATGGCGGTCCGTGAAGCTGCCGTGAATGCCGTTTTACATGGCAACGCCTACGATCCCAGCAAAAAAGTAACCCTGGCGTTTGAGCAAAACGGCAAGGGCCTGACCATAGTTGTGCGGGACCAGGGCAAAGGCGTAAATCTGGACGCGATTCCGGATTGTTGTGCGCCCGAGAATCTGCTGAAGCAATCGGGGCGAGGAATTTTTTTAATGCGCTCGCTGATGGACGAGGTTCAGATTAACGCCTCGTCCGCGGGCACCGAAGTCAAACTTATCAAACACTTCCCCGGCACTGCCGGGAATTTCCAGGAGGCTTCCCATTGAGTATGAAGGCTAGCACGCGCGAAATTGACGGAGTAACAATCATGGATTTGAGTGGACGGATTACGCTGGGCGAAGGCAGCGTGGTGCTGCGTGACGTCGTGCGCGACCTGCTGTCCAAGGACAAAAAGAAGATTTTAGCCAATCTGGCCGATGTGAGCTACATTGACAGCTCTGGGATTGGCGAGCTGGTCAGCGCCTTCACCACCGTTAAGAACCAGGGCGGCGAGTTGAAGCTGCTGAACCTGACTAAGAAAGTGCACGATCTGCTGCAGATCACCAAGCTTTATACCGTCTTCGACGTAAAAGAAGATGAGGCGACGGCGATCAAGTCGTTCGTCTAGAAGAGCTTACTTATTCCGATCAACGTTTGAGAAAGTGGGCTGGCCATCAGGTCGGCCTATTTCTTTTGGATAGTCTTCTTTTGTTGCCCCCCCTCCTGGTTGACTCCCTCCCAACATTGTTTCCCCGTAGAATCACTGCATGAGGATTACACGACTGGATAGCTCCCAGGTCGATGCGGCCACGGCTGAAGTTCTCGACACCTACCAAAAAGAACGCGGGAATGTGCCCAACATGTTTCGCACGGTGGCGCACCGTCCGGAGATTCTGCGCACGATGATTGCTCATTTTCGGGCGATTATGAGCACGGGGACGATTTCTCCCAAGCTGAAAGAATTGGTGATTGTGCGCACTTCGCAGATCAATCGCTGCGACTATTGACTGGCGTCCCACACCGTCTTGGCAAGACGGCATGGCTGGACCGAAGACCAGATCGCGAATCTGGCGGATTTTGAGAAGCGGGACGACTTTACGGCGGCGGAGAAAGCGGCATTGCGGCTGGCGGAGATTATGACTTTGAATCCGCATGATTTCGACGATGCGAAATGGGCCGAGTTGCGAAAACATTTTGATGAAGGCGAGATTATCGAGCTGTCGGCGGCGATTGGACTGTTTAACTATTTCAACCGCTTCAACGATGTATTGAAGATGGAACCGACGAAGTAGCTTGTGTTTCATAAATGCTTTTGGGTAGGGCACGACTTCAGTCGTGCCGTTAGACCCGTCTGGAACATGGGCTTTAGATTCTGAGGTAAGACTCGAACAGGGCGGGAGGCACCTATGAAACACGCTCTAAGAGGTTTGCGTTTATGCAGCGCCGGATAATCGCCACCGGGTTCCTGTTCTTAGCGGTTGGCCTAGGCACAGCTGGGAAACGGCCTGTCTGTATTTCTCCTCCAGAAGCCCCGAAGCAGATCGGCACGAAGCAGTGCGTCACCGCGAAGGTTCTGGCGGTGAACCAAGCACCCGGCGGCGTCACTTCCCTCGCCTTTTGCGCCGAGTCCAAGAGCTGTCCATTCTCCGTGGTCGTGCTGCCAGCGGACCTGGAGTATGTGGGCGATGTGAGCGAATTAGTGGGACGGACGATCGAGTTTCGCGGCAAGATTAAGGAATCTGAGGGACGAGCGCAGATCGTTTTGCGAGATGCGGACCAGATGCATGGCGACTTCCCGAAAACGCCTCTGGCTCCGACGGAATTCGACGTTGAGAAGCGTGGAAAATTTGGCGCCGGGACTTTTCACGCCGCCAAAGCTAAGAAGGCCAGCCGTAAGGCTCCGGTTTCGACGCAAACTACGTTTGATATTGAAAATCCAGAAGATTAAGACTGAGTTGCGCGAAACTTCAGGGGCAAAACCAAGAGCGGCGGACAAGAGTGTCCGCCCCACATTCTTCAGCGGAGCAAGCTCCGCTGCCACACTAGCGCAGCCAGTCCAGCCGAAACTATACTAGACCCTTCCTTAATTCATCCAACGGGTATTTGGTTCCCCGCCATGTAACTCCTCCGTCTCGGAGCGTTACGAACATGGAACGCAGCAGGGTATATACGAAAAGCGTTGAACTGACCGGGTGCAGAACGCAGTAGTAGGCAGGCACATGCGAGCGATTGGCCATGCCAACGTAGATCGAGAAGATCGACGCGACGGCGAGGATGTAGCCGGACCGGCTCCAGCCCGCTGCGAACCAGATACCCACAAACGGCATGATGTTTATGAAAGTCAGTGCCACCGCCGCAGCGACCGTCCGCCACCACTGAAACGACATCACGGCAAAAAAATTCTTGGTGAGATTGTTCACGATGCCAAACGCTCCGTGGGCCCAGCGTAGCGTCAGCAGGTCGGCACCGAAGACGTTTCTTTGCGCGAAACCCGCTTCTTTCACAACCTTGCCCAGTTTCATGTCGTCGAGCACTTCCATGCGCAAAGCTTTGTAGGAACCAATGGAATCGTAGGTGCTGCGCCGGATCAGGTTGAAGGCCCCCACTCCCATGTGGTCTTTGGCCTTGGCATCCGCCACTTTCCATGGGCGATGGCCGAACAGAAACATAGTCTGAAAGAAAGCGATCATCATGCGTTCGCCGGGAGTCTCCATTTGCATAGTCGGAAACAGCACAAGGTGATCAGCCTTTTCACTTTCCGCGTAGGCGAGGGCGCGCCGCAAGGTATCGGGGCGGAAGAACACGTCGGCATCGGTGAATAAAAGCCAATCCCCTGTTGCTTGCTGCGAGGCCGTCCACATGGCGTGAGTTTTGCCGAGCCAGCCTTGCGGAAGTTCCTTGACGTGGACAACGTGGAGGCGCCCCTTGGTAGTCGGACTCGCGGCGAATTGGTCCATGTGCTCGCCCGTTTTATCGGTAGAACGGTCGTTGACTGCAATCACTTCCAGGTTTGGATAGTCCAGTGAAACCAGGCTGCGCAAAACGCCATCGATGGTGTTTTCTTCGTTGCGGGCGGGTACGATGATGCCGACGCGTGGAAGTCCGGAGGGAGTTTCCGGCCAGCGATCCCATTGCGGCTCCGTGATGTCGGCAACGTCGGGCATTCCCAAGGCGGCAGCCACCACTCTAGAAAACCAGCCAGCACCTAGAAGTCCTCCAGAAATCCAATGAAAAAGACTCATTCTGAGACTGTGCCTGTAGAGGTCGACGATCCGGGATGGGGTGCGAAGCGCATGCCGTAAAACAGCACAATGGTCGCTAGCGCCAAGCCCACTGCTGTGCTACTGAGTGCTATGTGCAGGGGATACCTATCAGCCAGACGACCGATGATCCAAGAAGAAGGCACATCTCCCAAGAGATGAATCATGACAATGTTCACGGCCAATGCGAAGGCCCGGATGTGCGATCCGACCGCATTGATTAAGGCAGTGTTCAATGGCGACGTATTAAACAGAAGGAGGAAGCCCGCGATCAGAATTCCGATAAACATGGGGACGCCGGTAGCGTTCAACGCAAACATCATGACCGGAATCCCCAGTCCCAGCGTGATTGCCGACACCAGGTAGTAAGCGCCTTTGTAACGAGGAAGAAGCTTGTCGCCGACCCAACCACCTAACAGCGAAGCGACGATCCCATCAAAAAGGAGGATGAGCCCAAACATGGTCCCGGCGGTCCCTACCGAATAACCGCGCTCACGAACCAGGAAGGTCGGCATCCAAACAGAGATTCCACCTAGAGCAAATGTCATGAAACCCATGCCAACAGTTGCCGTCCAGAACGCTTTATTCCGCATGAGCCCAACGAATGAATCCCACATCTGCACGAAAAAACCCAATACTGGGAACAAGTATCGAAGCACGGATTGCTGAGCTGCGGCTGCCAAAAGTTCAAGCCGACGATGCGGCCTACTCGTAGTCGTTTCAGGGATGGAATCCTGTATCCCGCGAGGAACTTCTGGCAAAAACGCAATCGCCAGCGCGAGAAGAAGTCCCGGAGCACCGGCGAGATAAAACGGCGCCCGCCAGCCATGCGCTCCTCCCACAGCTCCGCCGACGATATAGCCCAGAGCGGCTCCGACCGGAAGCGCCAAATAGAAAATTCCTAAAATACGTCCGCGCTTCGCTTCCGGAAACATGTCCGCAACGATGGTGGGAGCGATGATTCCGAAGCTGGCCTCTCCGATTCCGACAATCGTATGGCGAATCAAAAGCGTGGTGTAGCTGTGGGTTACGGCCGTCAGCAACGTGGCGATGCTCCACAAAACACCGCCTGCCACCACAATCCATTTACGTGAAAAACGGTCCGCCAGGGGGCCCACCATCGGTGCCGCCAACACGTAACACCAGATAAATGCGGTCGTGACCAGCCCAATTTTTTCGCTACTGACGTGGAACTCATCCTGAATCTGCGTTTGCACCGCTGGCAAGATATATCGGTCCATGTAATTGAGCAAATTCAGCGCGGTCAGCAAAAACAGCGCAGTACGAGGGTAGTATTTTCTGGTATCCATGGCGGGTGGGCGCTACTTGGCGCGCTTCCCCCGAGGACGTGGCCAGCGCGCAATCACCCGCGTAGCAATACCACCGCGAGGACGGAAGTCGCCTTCGACCTCGGCTGACACCGGACGCGCGTATCGCACCACATCTTCCAACACCTGGTTTACGATGTTCTCCTGGAAGATGCCAAGGTTGCGGTAGGCCAACAAATATTCCTTCAGCGACTTCAGTTCGAGACAGAGCTTATTCGGAACATAGCGAATGACGAGAACGCCGAAATCTGGCAGCGCCGTTTTCGGACAGACGGAAGTAAACTCAGGTACGTCGACCACAATTTCGTAACCTGGGAACTGGTTGGGCCAGGTTTCAATCTCGGGAAAATTCGCATCTAGCCCGGCTTTTGCGTGATCGGCGGTGTAGCGAGAAGTCTTGGACATGGAATCGGTATTCTACCGAGAAACTGCCAGGTAACGCCAAGGACTCTTGTGGAGAGCCGTTGCTGCCGAAACCTGCATCTAACTAAAACATGGCGGCGATTGCTTTGTTATGTTCGATTTAGCTGCAAAATGGTAATTTAGTGCCTGCAATCTTTAGGGAAAATTAAATTGAATACTGCGCAAACGAAAAAACCAACTAACGGCAGCCGCTGGCCACTTTTTGCCGTGCTGCTTCTGGTGCTGGCGCTGATCGCGATCTTCTCCTCGCGCAACCCCAAGATTTCCGTTCGGGTGGCAACCATTGAACGCGGCACGCTCCGCAGCCAGATTTCCACCAACGGCAAAGTGGAGCCAGTCAAGAATTTTGAAGCTCACGCGCCCACCGCAGCGACGGTTCGCCGCGTGTTTGTCCATGAAGGCCAGCACGTGAACAAGGGTCAGCTGTTAGTGCAGTTGGAAGATGCCGATGCCCGCACACAAGCGGCGCATGCGATGGCTCAACTGCGCTCTGCCGAAGCCGACGAGAATGCAGCGAAAACCGGTGGTACTCGGGAAGAAGTTCTCAACACCGAAGCGGAGTTAGCCAAAGCGCGTGCGGATCGCGATGTTGCGCAGCGTAATTTGGAGTCCGTGAAGAGGCTCAACGAAAAAGGCGCGGCATCTTCCGGCGAGTTACGTGGTGCGGAGGCTCAGCGCAATCATGCCGCCGCGCAAGTTGGCCTGCTCGAACAGAAACGCAAGGCGCGCTACTCCGCTCCCGAACTGGCGAAAGTTGACGCGCAGGCCTCCGAGGCTCACGCCTCGCTAGCAGCGGCGCACAGTCTGCTGGCCAAGTCAAATATTCGAGCGCCACAGGCTGGAGTCGTCTATTCCCTGCCCGTCCGCGAAGGAACTTATGTGAACGCCGGTGATTTGCTTTTGGAAGAAGCGGACTTATCCAAGGTACTGGTCCGGGCATTTGTGGATGAGCCCGATCTTGGCCGACTCCACGAAGGCCAGAAGATAGAAGTCACCTGGGACGCTCTGCCGGGGCGCACTTGGTTGGGTACTGTTACAGGCGTTCCTGCATCCGTGAAGTTACATGGAAACCGCAATGTGGGTGAGCTCGTCAGCATGGCAGACAACGGCGACATGGCTCTTTTGCCAAACATCAACGTAGGGGTTTCGATTATTACCGCCGAACGTCACGATGTGCTCTCAGCCCCGCGCGAGGCCTTGCGTCAGGACATCGATGGCAAGCCGTACGTCTATGCGGTTGAAAATGAAACACTGGTGCGCCGCAATGTAACGACTGGCGTTTCCACACTCACCCAAGTGGAAATTCAGGGCGTTCAGGAAAAAACTCCCGTCGCTCTAGCCTCGACCAATAACAAACCACTCGTGGACCATGCAACGGTGAAGGTGGTGCAGTGATGAAACGCATCCGCTGGTTTCAGTTCTTTGCTGCGGCTGTTCTGCTTTCGAGTGCGAGACTGGCCGTTGCTGAAAGCCCCGAGTCTCTGCTTGCGGAAGGCAAGGCCGATGCCGCTATCGCCGCATTGACGCAGCGCATCGCAGCTTCTCCGAACGACGCAGAGGCGCAGACCCTGCTTTGCCGGGCCTATTATTCGATTCAAGATTGGGACCACTCGATAGCAGCCGGTGAAAAAGCGGTGCAGCTCGCACCGAACAAAAGTAACTACCATCTCTGGCTGGGCCGCGCTTACGGAGAGAAAGCGGACTCGTCCAGTTTTTTCACCGCCGCCGGACTAGCCCGCAAAGTCCGCACTTCTTTTGAGCGAGCCGTCGAGCTGGATGGGTCCAACGTTGCCGCGCGCAGCGATCTGGCGGAATTTTATTCCGAGGCTCCAGGAATTGTCGGCGGTGGAGTTGATAAAGCGCGCGCCCAAGCCGATGCGCTGATGAAGATTGCTCCAGCGAAAGCGCACTGGGTTCTCGGACGCCTAGCTGAAAAAAACAAAGACAACACAACGGCCGAGCGCGAATATCAAGCCGCTCTGGATGCCCGCCACGCCGATGCCGACGGCTGGCTCGACATGGTGATTTTTTACCGCAAAGCGGGGCGCATGAATGATCTGGACAACGCTATCAAAAAGCTGGGCGCGGCTCCTCTATCGAGTCCGGAGGTATTGATGGATGCGGCGGCAAATCTTCTCCGCGCCAATCACAGTCTGCCGCAAGCGGCTGAACTGCTCAAGCGCTATCTCTCCGGAAAGACCGTGGAAGACGGGCCCGCTTTCAAGGCTCATAGTTTGCTGGGCCAGGTTTATGAAAAGCAAGGGGACCAGAAAGCTGCAGCCGCTGAATTTCGCGCCGCCCTCGCGTTGGCTTCTGGATTCAGGCCCGCGCGCGAAGGACTTAAGAGGACCGGTGGCTAGAGCGATTCTTGCCCAGGAACTCGCAATCGCAAAGTTCCAGAGAAATTGCAGATTCCTCACGATAAAGCCGGTCGGAATGACAAACGGTATCGCATTCAGCCAAAAACTCACCACAGCAAAGGTGCTTCCAGATGAGAGACCCTATCTCTTGGCAAACTAGACTCATATCCAGAACCGTCGTCACGTGCGCTCTGCTTTCGGTCGCGAGTTTGTCGACCGCCGCCGAGCCCCTTACCCTGCGCCATGCCGTCGAACTTGCATTAAGCCACGGGACCACTGCCGCTATTGCATCCGCCGAAGAGCGTAAGGCCGAGGCGGCTTACCGCGAGGCTCGCAACAATTACATTCCAGTATTCGTACTGGGTTCGGCAATCGGCAAATCGTACGGATTCCCCTTGACGCTGGAAGGATCGGCGCCTTCGATTGTGAACCTAAATACTCAGTCGCCGATTTACAACCCTTCTCTCCGCGAGTTTGTGCGCGCTGCCAAAACCGAAGCCAACGCTACAGCGCTTGCCGGCAAAGACCGCCGCGCACAAGTGATTCAGGAAACTGTTCTAAACTACCTCGAATTGGCGCAGTGGGAAAAACAGATTCAGCAACTCCAGAAAGATGCAGCCGACTCGCAGAAATCTGAAGGCGCAATTGAAGACCGTATTCGCGAAGGCGTCGATAGTGCCATGGAACGCAACAAGGCCAAGCTGGTCACCGCGCGAATTCGTTTGCGACTCGCGGGGGCGCAGGGCTCTTCGGATGTGCTTCGGCTCAAGCTTTCACATCTCACCGGAGTTCCGGCGCAGTTGATCGAGACGGCGGCGGATTCGATTCCGATGTTGCCGCCGAGTTCTCCCACCTCGGATATCACTGCTCAGGCAGCGGAAAACAATCCGGCCATCGGCAGCGCGCAAGAACATGCTCGCGCTCAGTATCTTCGTGCCAAGGCTGAACATCGGGCCCTGTGGCCTACGCTTGACTTTGCCGCGCAGTACTCACGCCTCACTACGTTCAACAACTATGCTGATTATTTCAGCAGCGCCAAGAAACTACAGCCCAACAACGGCAGTATTGGCGGGGTGATACGGTTCCCAGTCCTCAATTTTGCTCAACGCGCACGCGCGCAGGGCGCCGACGCGGACGCGCTCAAAGCTGAAAAAGAAGCGGACGCTGCAAAGGACCAAGTTTCCGCCGAAGCCCTTCAGCTTCAGCGCACCGAACAACAGCTGTCCGCCGCTCGCGATGTCGCTGAGCTGGAATATCAGATTGCCGAAGCCTCCCTGGAAGCGGTTCAGATTCGCACCGATTCAGGCACCGCCCCCTTCCACGAACTGGAAGACGCTCGCACGCAGGCTCGCGAACGTCGCAACCTTTTCCTGGATGCGGAGATGCAGCTCGAACGCGCCCGCGTCGGCCTGCTGCGCTCAACTGGCGGACTGGAAGCCTGGGCTCTCGGCTCCAAGTAGCAAAATCGTGCTCCGTCCAAGCCCAAATTTGCTCGCTCAGTGCATCAAACAGAGGGTTGGGCGGAAATGGATAGCTTCCTAGCCTGTTGGCGAATAGAGTACGAAGATGGTGGAAAGTGTACTCTCGGGACACTGGTGTGTCCCCTCGGTCTGCGCCCGAATGGTAAAATAAAGAATCACGCCTATGCCTCTGAAAACATTGCTTCTGAATCCGCCTTCGTTTGAGAACTTCGACGGTGGCGCAGGTTCGCGTTGGCCTGCCACGCGCGAGATTGAGTCTTACTGGTATCCCGTCTGGCTGGCCTATCCGGCTGGTGCGTTGGAGGGCTCGCGGCTGCTCGATGCGCCATCCCACCACGTCTCTGCGGAACAGACCATCAACATCGCCAAGGGCTATGAATTTCTGGTGCTTTTCACCAGCACGCCAGGCTATCCCGGAGACATTCTTCTGGCGGCAGCCATCAAGCAGGCGAATCCGACCATCAAGATTGCGTTCGTGGGTCCGCACGTCAGCGTGTTGCCTGAACGCACCCTGCGCGAGTGCCCTTCGATTGACTTCGTGTGCCGTAAGGAATTCGATACCGCCGTGGTTGAGTATGCCAAGGGCAAACATCTGGCCGACATTCTCGGCGTTTCCTATTTGCAAGACGGTGAGGCGGTGCACAATCCGGACTGCCCGCAGATAGAAAACCTGGATGCGCTGCCGCACGTTACCGACGTCTACAAGCGCGATCTGGATGTGACGAATTACAATGTTCCGTTTTTACTGCATCCCTATGTTGCGCTCTACAGTACACGCGGATGCCCAGCGCAGTGCACATTCTGCTTGTGGCCCCAGACCTTGATGGGACATGCTTGGCGTAAACGTTCTACCGACGACGTCGCAGCGGAAATGGCCAAAGCCAAAGCTTACTGGCCCGAAGTTAAAGAGTTTTTCTTCGACGACGACACCTTCAACATTCAGAAGGCCCGCACGGTTGAACTCTGTGCGAAATTAAAGCCACTCGGCCTGACCTGGTCCTGCACCTCGCGCGTTACCACCGATTATGAAACGCTGAAAGCCATGCGTGAAGCGGGATGCCGCCTGTTGATCGTGGGTTTCGAATCTGGCGATCCGCAGATTCTCAAGAACATCAAGAAAGGCGCCACGGTCGAACGGGCCAAGCAGTTCACCAAAGACTGTCACAAGCTGGGCCTCACGATTCACGGCGACTTTATTCTGGGTCTCCCCGGCGAAACCCATGAGACCATCCGCCGCACCATCAATTTTGCGAAGGA
>JANXUC010000038.1 GCA_025352065.1 Acidobacteriaceae bacterium
AGTCCCGAGCAAACCGTATCCGCTCTTCCATCACTCCGCTCACTTTCCAAGGCATGCTCTCTTCTACAAGCCTCAGTCCCTCGATCCAAGTGTTACCTATGTCCCCGGTCTGTTTTGTTACCCATGTCCCCGGTCCGTACCATTCCGAACAGCTCTATCGTGAGGAATCTGCTTCTGAAGTTAGTACGTAGGTACAGCCGAATCCACCACCCGCGACCAGCGATCAATCCCACCACGCAGCGATTGCACCCGCTCAAATCCCTGCTGCCGAAGCCAATGCGTCACATTCAACGACCGCACGCCGTGATGGCAGATCACAACAATGTGTTCTTCGGGATCAAGTTCCTGATGCGCGCGCGAAGGAATCTCTCCCATGGGAATCGGACGACTGCCCGCGATTTGCGCCAACTGAAACTCCCACGGCTCACGCACGTCCAGCAACCGAATCGAGTTCGGCTGAGCGATCTGCGTTTTTAAATCTTCGGGAGTAATTTCACAATCCACAGCGGGAATACGAACCTCTCGTTTTTCCGTAAACCGAACACAGCTCAGCTCTCTTTTGTAGCGGGCCCATCTCGAAACATAAACGACACAGCATACCCCGCCCCCAGCAACCAAAGGGCCAAGGAAATTTCCCGGGCGGTCCGAGCCGTCATGGGTTGCAGATGCGGCGCAGCCGCCATCAACAACCCCAATCCAAAATTCGCCAGCAGGAGCACAAACAACAGTCGCTCACGGAAGCAGTGTGTTTCGTTGATCAGTACAAGCAGGAAAACGACCCACACAACGTACGCCACCACCGACCAAAAGTCGTCAGGCCAGGCATACTGCTGCCCGCGGATTCTCGCCAGACACAGCCAGCCCAGGTACAGGCACCCCAGCGCACTAGACAAAGACCAGAACCTGGAGCCGCACAACAGATGCGGCGTGCGCGAAGAATCCGGTTCGTTCCTGCTTCGTTCATGATGCCCAGCAAGAGCTTCCAAACTTCCTCCAGTACCCACCAGAATGGCACAGCCAGCTTACCGAACGGTTCCTTCAAAACAAATAGAGCTTTCGGGCCACTCTGTACCTTGATCGAAACCGCCAACCCGATTAGTTACGAATATTCGCCATTAACCGTTCAATTTCCGTCTTCGTTTCCGCCGTCAACGGCAACAATGGCAGACGCGGCGCGCCGCCAAAATATCCATTCAGGTCCATGGCGTACTTAATCCCGGACGGACCGCACTCCCGAACAACTTTCTCAGAAGCTGTCAGAATTCTCTCTTGCTTCTCAGCTGCCAGCTTCTCGTCGTCTTCTTTCCACGCCGTGTAAATTTCAAAGCATGCCGTCGGAGCACAAGAGGCAAACCCCAGAATGCCGCCGACTGCTCCAGCTTCCAGCGTAGGCTTCAGCTTCCCTGCCGAACCCCCGATGATCTGGAATCCAACCTCTTTCTGCCGCGTCTTGATCCCAGCCACCACACTGACCGCGCCCGAAGACGGCTTGGCAGATGCGGACTTCGCGCCGTCTGCCGCTCCAATCGTAACCAGTGCGCCACCTTCGTCGGACTTCGCTTGAGCTGCCTGCAGCATTCGCGGCGTCACTGCGGCAAACGTTTCTGTAACTGTCGCACTGCGCCGAATGTGCCGCGTCAACTCCGCCATCTTGCGGGCCTTCTCCACATCTCCGCCCGATTCCTTAATGCCAACAATATTCGGATGCTCCGCCAACTCTGCCACCAGCTCCGCCGGGAGATCGTATCCGGTAAAAGCAGGCACGTTATATAACAGAATCGGTAAAGGCGACTGGTCCGCCACCGTCCGAAAAAACGTCAACATATTCAGCGGCTTCATCTGCGACTTATAGAAATGCGGCGTCCGCACCAGCGCCACATCATACCCAAGAGTCGCGGCATACTCCGTCAAACGTAGCGTTTCAATCGCCGATTCAACCCCAGTCGCTGCAATCAGAATCTTCTCTGGAGCGATGGCCTCGCGCGCCGCCTTCAGCACATCGCGCCGCTCCTGATCGGACAGGAGAATGGCCTCGCCGGTCGATCCCTGCACAACAATGCCCACTACCGGGGTCCGCGAATAGCGGTCCACGTTGTGCTCAATTTTTTTGTAATAAACCTGTCCGTCGGGATAGAACGGCGTCGTAATGGGAGGAAATATTCCGTGCAATAGCATGATATGTTTTAAGATCGTGAACCTGTTCTAATGGCAAAACTTTCAACAACTTTGTCATTCCGAAGGGCTTCAGCCCTGAGGAATCTGCTGTTCGCTCGCTGCGAGCCACGCACCCTAAACAACCGCTCTAAGCCCGCAGCTTGGAGCTAGGCGCTAACAGCTTCCTCTCCGCATGCAACGTCTGCAAGGCATACACGGTAATCTTCTGCCGCTGCAGCGCCGCAATCCCCTCCGCCGCCGCCCGCGCCGCCGCAATCGTCGTAATCGCAGAAATCCTGTGCTGAATCGACGCCCGTCGAATTGCCTTCTCATCAAACCACGGATCCGCGCCCTGCGGAGTATTGATGATCAAATGAATCTTCTCGCCCTTGATCAAATCCACAACGTTCGGGCGCCCTTCCTTCACTTTGAAAACGCGATCTACCGTCAGCCCCGCGCGCTCCAACGTATCGGCGGTCCCGTGCGTCGCTACCAAAGTGAAGCCCAGATCAACAAACTTACGCGCCACTTCCGCCACGCCCGACTTATCGTGATCCGCCACACTGATAAAGACCGTACCCTTAAGAGGCAGCGTCTGCCCCGCCGCCAGTTGCGCCTTGGCGAAAGCTTCGCCGAAGTTGTCAGCCACACCCATCACTTCGCCCGTCGACTTCATTTCGGGACCCAGCACCGTGTCTACACCCGGAAACTTATTCCACGGGAACACGGGCGACTTCACATAAAAATGGCGGCCTGTATCAAGATCCGTTCCCCACTCCACATTCTCCGGTAAGAATTCCCGCAGCTTCCGTCCCACCATCAACCGCGAAGCAATCTTCGCCAGAGGAATCCCGGTCGCCTTTGAAACAAACGGCACCGTTCGCGATGCTCGCGGATTTACTTCGATCACATACACCTTCGGACCCACGCCATTCCCGCCCATCGCACTCTTCCCGGCAGCGGCTGAATCGCGCGGAATCGCAAACTGAATATTCATCAGCCCAACAACCTTTAACGCTCGTGCAAGTTTGAACGTATATTCCCGCATCGTGTCGAGCAGATGCTTCGGAATATCTACTGCTGGCAACACGCAGGACGAATCGCCGGAATGAATCCCTGCCTCCTCAATATGCTGCATGATTCCGCCGATCACTACGTCTTCGCCATCCGAAAGCGCGTCCACGTCGACTTCTAGGGCATCTTCCAAAAACTTGTCGATCAGGATGGGCCGATCCTGCGAATACTCCACCGCTTCCTTCATATAACGAACGATCGTCTCGTCGTCGTATGCAATCACCATCGCGCGCCCGCCCAGCACGTACGAAGGTCGCACCAGCACCGGATACCCAATCATTGCCGCCGCCGCTACAGCCTCTTCCACCGACGAAGCCATCGCCCCCGCCGCCTGCGGAATTTCCAAATCCTCCAGCAGCTTCCCAAACCGCTTGCGATCTTCCGCCAGATCAATCGACTCCGGCGAGGTTCCAATAATTTGGGCACCTGCAGCCTTCAGTGGCAGCGACAAGTTCAGCGGAGTCTGTCCGCCGAACTGCACAATCACGCCAACCGAAGCCCCGGCCGATGTTTCATGTTCGTAAATCGCGAACACATCCTCGAGAGTCAGCGGCTCGAAGTAAAGCCGATCACTGGTGTCGTAATCCGTCGAAACCGTCTCCGGATTGCAATTCACCATGATGGTCTCGTACCCATCGTCGCGCAGCGCATACGCCGCATGGCAGCAGCAATAGTCGAACTCAATTCCCTGCCCAATCCGATTCGGTCCCGCCCCCAGAATCATCACTTTCTTCTTCACAGTCGGCTTGGCTTCGTCCTCCTCCTCGTACGTCGAATACATATAAGGAGTGAAGCTCTCAAACTCCGCCGCGCAAGTATCCACGCGCTTGTAAACCGGGGTGATCCCGTGCTTCTTGCGCAGATGCCGAATCTTTTCCGACGCACCCTTGTTGGCATCCAGCCGCCACACCCCAGCCAGCCGCCCATCCGAAATCCCCATGCGCTTCGCGTCTCGCAAAACTTCCGCTGGAATCGACTCCATCGGATGTTTTTCCAACTCCAGATGCA
>JANXUC010000134.1 GCA_025352065.1 Acidobacteriaceae bacterium
ACCAATTCTTCTTCGAGTTCTCGATGAGGTGTTACGAGGTCAAGAAACGGGATGTTTTGTGCGTGACTCATGCGATCCTCTCTAGTTTGATGTCCCGGAGAAACCGGGCAGGATTACCCGCTACGATTGCGTTATCTGGAACGTCTTTTGTGACCATGCTGCCAGCGCCTACGATGGCGTTTTCTCCGATCGTGATATTCGCAAGGATGGTGCTCCCTGAACCGATCGAAGCGCCTTTCTTAACCAGGGTGCGGTCGACCTTCCAGTCTGTTTCTGTCTGAAGTTCGCCTTCCGCGGTTGTGGCGCGTGGGTAAATGTCGTTAATGAAAGTTACTCCGTGCCCGATGAATACGTTGTCTTCAATGGTTACGCCTTCACAAATAAAGGTGTGGCTCGAAACCTTGCAGCGTTGACCAATGGAAGCATTCTTCTGCACTTCAACGAAAGCACCTATCTTGGTTTCGTCGCCAATTTCACAGCCGTAGAGATTAATGAATTTGGAGAGTCGAACATTTTTCCCCAGCTTGACATCCGGAGCAATCGATAGATATTCGCTCATACTCTAACTAACTCCTCTCCGCGTAACTCAACCATGGACCCCCGGTTTTTCACCGACTCGTTGGCTGCCTCCAGCATTCGAACTACTCGCCAGCCAGCCATGCCATCGTTAATGGGGGTGGAGTTGTCGTTAATGCACCTTGCAAAATACTCCAACTCCGCTTTCAGGGCTTCGGTGTTTTCCACCTGAGGAGCCCACATATCCCCGGTGCGATATTTGACCAGCATTTCGTAGATACCTTCCGCATTGGCCTTTTTCTCGACGCCCTTGTCGTATACGCGTATCTTCTCGTCCGTCTCAAGGTCGTTCCAGACCAGCATCTTCTTCTGCCCACCAATGAGCGTGGTGCGCACTTTCACGGGCGAGAGCCAATTGACGTTGATGTGCCCGATAATGTTGCGTTCAAAGTAGAAGGTCAGGAAGGCAATATCGTCCAAGCCATTCAAGTGCTTTGCTCCAGTGGCCACCACACCGATAGGCTTCTCGGCGATCAGATAGTCCATGATGGACAGGTCGTGAGGAGCTAAGTCCCAAATGACATTCACATCGTGCTGGAACAGTCCCAAGTTCACGCGGGTGGAGTCGTAATAGTACAGGCTGCCCAGCGTGTCCTCGTCGATCAACTGACGGATTTTTTTCACGGCACCGGTAAAGAGGAAGGTGTGGTCAACCATGATCTTGAGCCCCTTGTGCTCTGCCAGGTTAACTAGCTCCTCCGCCTCGTGGCCGGTGAAAGTAAAGGGTTTTTCGACGAAAACATGCTTCCCATTTTCGAGCGCTGCCTTGGCCAACTTGAAGTGAGTCCAGACCGGCGTAATGACAGCAACCACATCGATATCCGGTGCCGTGATGATGTGGGAAGAATCCGTGGTGATCCGAATGTCGGGATAGGATTGAGTGACCTTGTGCAGAACCTCGGGTCTCTGGTCGCAGACTGCGACGACTTTGGTCACAGCGGTATTGTTGCAATTGCGGACAATGTTTGGTCCCCAGTATCCGTAGCCAATTACACCGAATCGAAGCATGAAATTATCCTTTCAAGTAGCTAGAGGCGACTGGCTCTAGCCGCTACAAACAGTACCCAGTTAGGGAGATAGCCCTTTCGGGAATTCGGTTGGTTAGTGCACACCACTGCCTGTTAGTCCGCAGGTTGGTCCTGAAAAATGTTTTTCCATTCAGTAAGATATGGAGGCAACGAGAAAAACCAGCCGGTTACTTGCTCTTACCTCGGGGAGGGGTAGGTTGGCCTGGTTGCATAGCAGCTCGGCCATATCGTGAATAGTAGTACTTGTGCTCAATACTGCTACAGCTGTTGATCACAACACCTAGTAAGTTCGAGCGATCAATGCTTTCTACCGCTCGCTGTAACATCTTCTTCTCAGTAACTCCTTCGCGGACGACTAACACGACGCCGTCGGACAGCTTCATCCAAAACGTCGTATCCGCCAGGGGAAAGAGGGGAGGAGCATCGATGATGATCCAGTCAAAAACTGTTTCGAGCTCTGCTAGAAACTCGGCGAGCCGGCCCGACTGCATAAGATCAAGAGGATTTTCCGGTGCCATACCGGCGGGAAGCAGCCACAAACCACAACCATCGAGCTTGTATACAACCTCCGCAAGCTGATGTTGACCGCGCAAAGCCTCACTTAGGCCCGGCAACAAAGCTCCGACTCCAAACCGACCGGCTAGGGTTGGCCGACGAAAATCGCCATCAACAAGCAGAGTCCTGAGAGACCTGCTGCGAGCCTGGTTCAGGGCGAGGTTGGCTGCGATCAGGCTCTTCCCTTCTTCGGGAGCCGTTCCAGTGACAACAATCCGTTTGAGCTTACGCGTGTCACGGATGTTGTGGAGTCGCAGACCGAGCGCGCGGAATTTCTCTGCTCCCAGGCTACCAGGCTCGGTCAGACACACCAACCGAGCATCCGCCGGAGGCGAAGACCGCAGGACTTGAGCTGCTGACAAGCTAAATGCCTCCGGCCAAGCCGGCGCAGGAAGAACCTCCAGCTTTTGTTGCACCCGCCGGCCTTCCGCAGCGTGCAGCAAATCTGTAATTGACTCGAGAGGAGTCCCTAAATCGCGGTCCAAATACTCTGCTTCCGACCGCTTGAGTGCGTCAAATATACGGCTCATTGTGCAGAGGTCCTGTACGGGACGCTGGTCTTTTCTTCCTTCTCCGTCGACTTCATTTCCTGCAAGTAATCATGCAGTTCCAGCAGGGTTTTCACAGCCCGCACCAGCTCCAGCTTCTTAACTTCCTGCTCGCCGCCAGCAGAACGATTCTTCTTATTGTCTTTTTGTGAGACCACTCCGAGCCGAAGATCGCGCGCCACTTCTTCTATAACTTCATCGGGAATTACGGCAGCACGCCGTGCGTAACCCGAAAGCAGTGCATTTTCGCAGATCGTATTGACCATGCGCGGAAAGCCCTTGGAGTGCCGGAAAATTGCGCTGACCGCAGGCTCTGAAAAAATGATCTTTTCGGGCACGCGTCCCGCAATCTGAAGACGCCGCTGAATATATCCACGTGTTTCCCCCAGATCGAGAGGCTCGAGGTGACACCGCAGAGCAATGCGCTGCTTCAGTTGCCGTAATTCAAACGAATCAAGCATCTCGTCCAGTTCTGGCTGCCCTGCCAGAACAATTTGTAACAACTTCCTCTGCGTCGTTTCCAAATTGGTGAGCAACCGGACTTCTTCGAGCAATTCCGGGGAAAGATAGTGGGCCTCATCCACCACCAGGAGTGTAGTGAGGTTGAGCCTATGCCTCTCAACCAAGAACGCGCTTAGAGCTAAAATAATCTCGTCTTTCGCTTTGCCAGCAACCGGAAGCCCGAGATCGCCCGCGATATATCGAATGAATTCGAGAGGGGATAGGCTTGGATTGAACACATAGGCGAAGGCTACGCCAGTGCGCTGCAAAAGATCCAACACGCAGCGAACCAACATCGTCTTACCCGTACCTACTTCTCCCGTCAGAACGACAAAGCCTTTGCGCGCCCGTACCCCGTAGTACAATGACGCCAAGGCCTCGTTGTGGCGCGCCGTCGAGAACAGAAAAGATGGATCTGGTGTGATCTCGAACGGGTTCTGCCGCAGTTGGTAGAAAGATTTATACACGCAGTGCTTAACCCTTCAGGTAAGTTACCGCTGTTCCCACCGTGATACAGAAGAGAATTGCAGCGGCGGCCGCTCCGGCAGCCCAATCCCGCCGCCGGGCTGCTGCTTGGTCCGCTAGCGTTTCCAGGTTCGGAATCTCTCCCAGTATCTCGAAGGGCACGAGCTTCTTGATCTCCCGTTCCGTGTGCACCTTTCCGCCAGCCATCTCGGTACCCGCTACGGTCGCGCCGCCCAGGAATATCCCCACGAGCAGACCCATGCCGCACAGCATCAGGCGGTTCGGCTTGTACGGCTTCACTGGCAGATTTGGAGGATCCACCAAACGGAAATGTTCGCCCTGCTGAGTTTCTTCCAACTCGGTCGCCATCTGCGATTGGTTCTTTTTGGCGAGGAGAGAGTCGTAGTTCGTTTTCGACTGCTCATAGTCGCGTGTGATGTCCGTGAACTGCTGTTCCATAACCGGAGCTTGGTTCAGTCGGCCCTGATATTGACCCACCCTGTTCTGCAAGTTCCGGATCTCGGCTTGTCGGTTCGCAATCTCCGTGTGATTTGCCTTAAGCTGGCTTTCGAGATCAAGCAGCGCGGCACTCCGGGGCACAGTCGCAGTTTCAGACGCATTATCGGCGCCTGAGCCGCTTCCTCTCTGATTCATCCTCGCGATGATCCTTTCTCGCGTGTTCTCAGCCCGGGCAATCTGCGCTTTCGTCTTTCGCACGTCGGGATGCTTGTCCGTGTAGTGCGAGCTGAGATCGGCCAACTGCGCCTTCAAACGATCCAGCTCCTCCTCAACCCCGGCGAGCCCGGCCGGACTTCCGCTCCCAGACTTCGCCCCACCGTCTACGATGTGGTATTGGTTGATTAGCGATTCCAGGTATGTGTTCTGTTGCTTGGCGCGATTCAGGGAGTCTTCCTGAGACTGCAGTTGGCTTTGCAGGCCACTCAGTATCTGCAGGTTGCTCTGCGTCTGACTTGGCAACTCTCCCAGGTGACGGTCCTTGAATTCGCGGACGCGCGCCTCCTGCTCCGCGAGTTTCTGACGAGCTTGGTCTAGCTGGTCCTGTAGGAAAACGGTAGTGTTCTGGGAGCTCTCCTGCCGCTGCGC
Organism: Acidobacteriaceae bacterium; assembly: GCA_025352065.1. GTDB lineage: Bacteria > Acidobacteriota > Terriglobia > Terriglobales > Acidobacteriaceae > JANXUC01. The sequence continues at coordinate 4,778 of JANXUC010000134.1, forward strand.
CAAATTCTGGTTGATAAAGCGGCTGGCGAGTTCACTGGTAACAAGCTGGGCTGTCTTCGGATCGCGGCTCGAATAGTAGATATTGAACGCAGATAACTTACGGTCTTCCAGATTGTGGGAGAGTTCTATTTCAATGCCCTTTCTCATCTCCTCCACAAGATCATCGGGATTCTTGCGCTTACGATCGCCGGCGAAAAGGTTGAGGTGATCAATGACTTCCAGCAGCCGGGTCCGGCTCATGATTTGCTGCGTGATACTGTCTAGCTGGTGTTGGATGTCAGTATCGATATTGGAGGGCACGAATTTCTCCGGCACCGAGGGCTGTTCGACAAGAATCAGCGTGCCCGAGCGATAAACCGAGGGCAAAAACCAGCTGGTTCCCCAGACCACCAACCAACCCGAAAAAAAAGGGAGCAGGAAATGCCAGCACCTTCGTCGGATGACCGCCAGCACCTGGTGAAGCTCTGGCAATTCTAACGGTTTGTCCTGAAGTTCTTCTTGCATAACTAGCGTCCTAAAAGCCTGACCCACTGGTAGCCTATCGTTACAGAGAAGCGGTTGCGGTGTGCTCCGCCACTAAAAGCAGGATCCGTAATTCCAGAACGATCTTGGAATTCGTGGCTGTAGCCAAGGCTGAGGCCAATGTTCCTGCCAAGATTGCGCTCCAACAAAGCACCGAGTGTCGCAGCGTCCACCGAACTTGCGCTGCTCGAAACAGGTACAGTTAAAGCTTTGTTTTTGCCGTAGCTCACCGACAATCCCGCCGCCCAGCCTGGGAAAAGCTCCTGGCGAATGTCTCCGTGAACACTCTGCAATCGAACCGCGCCAAGAACGCCTCCCCCGTCTTGAATGTGCCTCGAAAATCCGGCCGCCAGGGTAGTATGCTCTTTTTGCCAACCGATATCCGCTCCGCCCGCGACCGAAGTCTGGGTGAAGTGTGCTACTTGAGCCACACTTCCGCTTGTCAAACCCCGGTTGTCAGAATACTCGGGACCGACAAAACCCGTGAGCGTAAACCTGCCCGGCAAACTGAATGTGTTGATGCACAGCAAGCTGTGAACCATCGTTTTTCCGGTCCCGGGTTCGAAGGTCAGACGCTGAAAACGGTAGCTTGCCCCAATCCAGTCCCGACCAAACAGACCGTGCAGCCAGAACGCGGACCCCGAGGTCGTTCGTGTGTTCGCCAATATAGCGCTCGGAGCGAGATCGCTGAAATGCAAGTCCGAAAACGACCCACTGGCTCCGACCATATCTTTAAGGGCAAAGTGATAGTCAACTGCGGCCACGGTCGAAGATGATCTCTGCCTAGACAAAGGCGCAATCAGGTTCGCGTTGGGGCTGCCGCCACCGACAAAGCCAGCCCTAGCAGCCGAATCGAAAAAGCCGGACGATAAAGAAAAATCTTCGGCGACGCGCAAATTCACATGCGGACTTAGTCGGAACTGCGAATCGAACTTGAGAGCTTGTGACGCCTGATTGCGATTGGAAAGTTTCTGATTGACGGTCATTCCAGCCGCGTAACCAAGATTCCAGCGCAGCCTTGAAAATGTCTGCTTGATCGCAATATTTGGAAAGACCGAGTAGATGGTATTACTCACAGCCCCGCTCGAAGCAAGCGAAGCGTTGTCGTCGAAGCTTGTTCCAATATTGATTCCACCACGTAAATAGTTCGACCGCTCCTGCTCAGCCAGTAAAGCAAGCGAGGTACCTTGCCCGCCCAGCATCGATGGTATCTGGGGCAGGCTGCCGCTGGTATCTTCTTCTGTCACCGACGCACCCCCGCCAATGAGTGCCGATAAGGCGGAGACAGACATCGCTGGAGCTGGCGTCGGCCGTGACTCCGTGCTTTGTGCCGGCGGGTTCTGTGCCGCCAACATTCGCGACCCGGCCAGAACCAATACGAGGATTGCGCACCGCCGCATGTTAAGAGGTTCCTCTAAGGAACGATAACCGTATCGCCTGAAAGCAGCTTCACATTCTGCGCTGGGTTAGTCCCCTTGATCACTTCCTTGTAGTTAAACGGAATCCGCTTCTGCGTTCCGTCTGGGCTCGCGCGCAAGACGTAAACGGCTTTCTTTTTGGCGAAGTCCTTAAAACCGCCAGCCATGGCAATCGCGTCCAAAATCGTAGTTGAACTCGTCAGAAGATATGCGCCGGGTCTGGCAATCATGCCGAGGATATTGATCTTCTGGCTTTTGCTGTCCGTCACAATGACGGTAACTTCCGGCCCCGAAATGTAGCTCTGCAGAAGCTTCGCGATCTCCTGCTCCAACTGCCGCGGAGTCTGCCCACCTGCTTGCAACTCCCCAACCAACGGCAAGGAAATCTTGCCATCGGACCGCACCGGAACAGAACGTGAGATGTCCGGCTCTTTCCATACATTGATCGCTAAGACATCGTTCGCGCCGATAATGTAGGCATCGTCAGAAGGGACTTTCTCGACGGGTTGGGATTCTGCAGTCTTATCTGGCCCTTGGGGCGGCGCAGTTTGTCCGGTCGCACGATCAGACTGCGCTGACCCCGCAGCCGTCAGCGCCAGGAACGCGACGATATGTAGGCTGCTAAATAGTTTTATCCTCTCCCTCACGAGTGATTCCTCCCTGTCGTACCACTCCCGAACGCCGTCGCTACTTTCGCTTCCTTGGAAGCAAGGCTGTCCGTCCGGACGAGTTTGGCCGGAGGAAAAAGGTGGTGTTCCTGAATCTTATAAAGCAGCCCACGATAGCTGATGTTGAGCAGTCGCGCAGTCGCTTTTCGGTTCCAGTTCGTCTGCTCGAGTGCTTGCGCGATCGCACTGCGTTCCGCTTCCTCTTTTGCGTTCCGCACCAGCAACTTCAGAGATGGCGTTTCTTCGGTCGCGCGAGTGTCGACTCGGGCAGGCTCGAAATCAAGATTCGCGGATCGGATTGTCATTTCTAAAACCCGGTGTAACTGTAACTCGTCAATGGCGGCACGTTCGTCGCCGTGGACTAAAAACCGATTCACGAAGTTTTCCAATTCCGCCAGATTCCCAGGCCACTCGTAATTGTGGCAGGCATGCAGCAAGGGGCTTGAGAACTTTGGCACGGGTAGGCCATATTGTCGCGTCCACCGATTCACGAAATTTTGCAGCAGCAGCGGGATTTCGTCAAACCTATCCCGAAGAGGCGGCACATGCAGTTCGAACACGCTGAGTCGGTTGTAGAGTTCATGGTCCACCGCCCCTTCTTGAACAGCGCTCTTCAAATCGATGCCACTTGAAGCCAAGATGCGGACATTGGGGCGAATGGAAGCGCGTCCTCCGACCCGCACAAATCGTCTCGTTTCCAGTAAGTTCAGCAGACGCTGCTGCAGGGCTAGAGGCATCACGTCAAAATCTTCCAGCAGGACAGTCCCTTGGGCGCACTGTTCAAACTTCCCGAAGTTGGATTCGATATGCCCGCTGGCCCCGACGTTCTCACACCCGAACAAATCGTTCTCCAGCGACCCATGCGTCACGGCTCCGCAGTCGACTGTGAAGAAGTCGAAGCCGGAACGCGGCGAGTGCGTATGAATCAGTTGCGCAACCGTTGCCTTCCCGCTTCCAGCTTCTCCCGTAATCAGAACGGGGACATCGGTTTGCGAGAGCACCTCGGCATGCGTCAGCAGCCGTTGGGCGGCTGGACTGGCCACGATAAATGACAGCTTTTCGCTAATATGCTCGATTTGCGATTCGTACATGCAGTGTTCCTCGGACGCACTGGGAACCACCTGGGATTCAGGAAAGAAGTCGTCGGGTGGAAATGGGCCTGCCGTTCTCAGCCTTATTTGTTCAGACCGGCTCCACATCGTAGCCGTCGATGCGCACAGACATGGATCTCTGGACGGCTTCCACGGAAATAACCAGGCTGCGATCACCGTTTTCTGACAGGAAGACGCCTTCCACGCCGTCCAAGGCGCCTCCGCGAATGCGGACCCGCTGTCCGGCTAAAAGGAAGGGATACGCACTACAACCAGTTGCCTTCGTCAAGACTGTGCGAATACTCTCGATCTGGTCATCGGGAATGGGAATCCCTTCTCCACGGACTCCGACGAAACCAAAAACGCTTTCAATACGCTGCACGAGCGTCCGGTCCTTCTCCCGCAGCGCGCTGCGTACGAACACGTAGCAACCAAATAGCGGAACCTCCACCTTCTTCTTGCGATCGCTCCATCGATGCACCTCCCTAACCGTGGGCAAGAAAGTCTCGATGCCAGAATTACGCAGGCTTTGCTCCGCAACCTTTTCGTGTCGCGCGCGAGTACGCAATGCATACCAATGAAGCGCAGGCGCCGTTATCGCTGCCACCGGTGCTATTTCAGCACCGCAGCCAGGAGTCAAACTACACACAGCTTCGCCCTCTCAGTCCCATCGCTGGATGGGAAAGCAAAAATTGTATTGGTCTCAAAAGGTAAAGGGAAAAACGCCGGACAAGGGGGGGGGACCTCCGCAGCGTCCATAGATTAGTAACGCCAGATGCAAAAGCGTGCAAGTGGTAGGACTACTTACACCCAATCGACTCCGTCTTTGATAGAGGCGCGTGTCGCATCGACAGGGTGGAACGGGCCCGAGACATTTTTCTCTGGCACGGCAGTGGTATCGGCCTGAGCCTCTTGTGCACTGAGTTCTACGACCGGGCCACAACACTTCTACCGCAGAGCCCCTATGCTATTCATTAAGAGGGAGTTGGTGCCTTGCAAGGGAATAGAACATGGGACTCGTTTTCTAGGGTCACATGCCGCAATTCATGGGAAGCGCTTTTGGAGTTGGCGGACCTGATTCAGCAAGTGCAAAAATTTGCACATTACGAAAGGCTGTTCTTGATCCACAACACTTCCAGTGGTACATTTGGAGAAGATCGTCACTTGGTATTTTTCACCCAGTGAGATTAGCCCCTCCCCCAGAGGCTTGTAATAGATAGCGACCGGAGCGTCCTGGTCCGTTCCAGGGTGCTTGCCTGCTTTCCGGTCTTGCGCAAATTCTCAGGAGGATCGATGTTATCCCATAGGGACAGGGCCTCTCTTGTCAGTGTAGCAATCGCTGACAGCACTCAAATTCATACCCATTTGCTGGAAAGAGCTATCCAGGAAGATCGCAGCTTGAATGTGCTCGGCACAGCCTCGAGTTCCGAGGGCTTGTTGGGAGTCGCACAGCGATTTCCCATTGATGTAGCGATCATCAGTTTTAATTTGGACGACCAGTACGGACGAGGGCCGCAGTTACTGCGTGAGATTCGCGCACGTCGTCCCAAGATTAAGGGCGTCATCCTGCTGGAGTCGTCACAGCCGCAGGATGTCCTCGACTGTTTCAGCGCCGGCGCCAAGGGGATTTTCTCCGGGCGCGAAACCTTGGAGAGCCTGTGCAAGTGCATTCGATGCGTCCATGAAGGACAAGTGTGGGCGCGTAGTGAGGACCTGCAACACGCATTGGAGTGTCTTGCCCGCATACCTTTAGCACGCGTCAGCAACCAGCAAGGACTCGCACTTCTTTCCCGTCGTGAGCGCGAGGTCGTTCAGTATCTGGCTTTGGGCATGACGAACAGTGAGATAGCTGGCTCTCTCGGGCTAAGCCGCCATACGATCAAAAATTATCTGTTCCGTATTTTTGATAAGCTCGGCGTCTCGAGTCGCACAGAACTGCTCTACCACGCGATGGGGAACATCCAACCTGCCGACGACGACGCCAAAGGGGAACAGAATCCACTCTCCAACCTGCTGCAGGCAGCCGAAACCGATGTGATCTCGGCACAACTTCAGTTGGGCGATCAATACCGCAAGAGCGATGGTCGTGCGCCTGACTTTGTGTCGGCATACATGTGGTATCTGTTGGCCGAAGAATCAGCGGCCTCCCTGGGCAAACGGGCAGAAAACAGCAAGAAGAGTCTTCGCAGAGAAATGTCGGCGCGGGATCTGGAGGAAGCTGAAGACAAAGCGGCTCAGTGGTTCAAGAGCAGCAAGAAAAAGCCTGCGTTTGCCGACTCGGGCACAGCAGCGGGTGCGTCCCTGACTTTGGTCTAATCGCAAATCTTGTGACCATAGGGCGATCGCCAGAAGCGCTTGGGTCTCAAGATCAACTGATTCGCAGGCTGGATTCGTGGATGAACCTAGTCAATACTGCCGCACTTATCCGCAATCACCTCACCAATGGATATAGCCGATGTGGCGGCGGGAGAAGGCGCATTGCAGACATGCAACATCCTCTCAGTCTGCACAAATAGAAAGTCATGGACAAGAGTCCCGTCGCGCAAAACCGCTTGCGCGCGAATTCCGGCCTTTTCGGGAGTTAGGTCTTCCAATTCAAGGGATGGACAATATTTTCTGCATTCTTCAAGGTATCCCCGTTTCAAGAGGGAGTTCCGCATCTCCATCACACCTGACTTTAGATTGACACCGATAGTCTTCCAAAAACCAGCAAACGCAACAAATTCACAAACGTCCTTCAGGCTAAAGGAAAACTTCGGATAGCCCTCGCGTGCGAAACCCAAGACCGCGTTCGGTCCTACCGTGACACCCCCGTCAATCGTTCGGGTCAAGTGAATGCCGAGAAAGGGTAGGTTGGGATCTGGGATTGGATAGATCAGGTGACGAACGATATCGCTCTTCTTGACCGGAAGACGGTAATATTCACCCCGAAAAGGGACGATCTGGTGGTCAATCTTGCATCCAGCAATCCTCGCTAAGCGGTCCGACTGTAGTCCTGCGCAAACGACGAGTCGTTTCGATGTCCAACGCTGCTCCCCAGCGGCAACAATGACCTCCGCAGATCGCTCTTGAATCAAATCAACGTTGATGCCGACTTCAATTTTGCCGCCCCTTGAGCAGATGACTTGACCCATAGCCTCCGCGACCTTCCTGTAGTCGACGATTCCAGTCGACTTCACAAAAAGCGCACCAACGCCAACGATATTTGGCTCGCGCCGCATCAGTTCGTCGGCGCTGAGAGGCTCTACATCAATGTGGTTCTTCTTTGCTCTTTCGGCCAACAGATTCATGCGTTCGGCTTCTACAGCGTTCGTTGCCACAAGCATCTTGCCGCAGACTTCGTAAGAGATACCGTGCTCGTCGCAGAAGCTCTTTGTCGCCAGCGCGCCACGGCGGCAGAGTTCCGCCTTCAGGCTGCCCGGGGCATAGTAGATTCCAGAGTGGATGACACCGCTATTGTGGCCCGTCTGGTGCTGTGCCAAACGATCTTCCTTTTCCAGCAGAACGAGATTCGCGCCCGGTCGCCTTTTCAGCAACTCCATCGCCGTAGCGAGTCCAACGATACCTCCTCCGATCACACAATAGTCAAAAATCAAGAGGCTCCTGTTGTTTGGCCCGAGCCGTTTAGAATTCTTCGATCCCACCGCAGCCTGACACAGTATAAAGGCACCGAGCGGGAGCACGGTCGGGAGCATATTGGATCAGAGACGGTTCCAGTCGGCGCCACCGAAGGCGAAAAGTGCCGGGGATATCGGGGAAAGGAAGCCGGGTCCACGCTCGAAGACTCTGCTTTCGGAACGAAAACATCGCCACCACCTCCTAGGTGCGATGGCGCACCTCAAATCGAGCCCAGACGAGAACTGCACCAAACACACCGAAATACGTTTTCATAGGCATTGCAGAATTTGTTACCGAAGCGCCTGAGCTCATCGCCGCGATAGCTACGGGAAACGCAGCTTGCTGAGCGACCTCCGCGGTGTCCGCATCAAGTGGGTTCGCCAACAGGAACTTCGGTTCTTGCCCCTAGATCGCCGATCGCCTGCCGATGTCCTTGCCAAGCACGGCGCGAGCACATTTGGGCACCGCGCGCCCGATCCTAGCAAGCTTGCCGTTTTGGAAATGCGCAACCAAGCGGATGCCCCGCCCGTTGAGGGTGTTGTCGAAAAGTATTAGATCGTCGACTTGCTGGATGATCTTCCGCAGCTGTTTTACCCCCTGCTCAAAGTCGTTGGCCACACGGCCAAGCGGAGCAAATGCGCCGCCGTTACTCAGACGAATCAAGATCCGACCAATATTTAGGTTCGGATCTTCGGTGCCAATGTAAATTACCTTGACATCAAAACCCGCTGCCCGCGAATCACGAATTAATCCGATATCCGGGACAGTATTCCGATAAACAAAGGATCGCTTTTCTTTCTGCAAGCGCTTTCGCTCTCGCTCGATTTCTGCTTGTTCCAACGGGGAGGGACTCGCTTTGAGAATCGTCGGAAAGACCACCCTCAACTTGCTCTCATAGAACGTAGTCTTCCCGGCACCTGGGGCAACGCACAGCATCAACAATACAGGTCTGTCAGACATTCGAAGCGCTCATCCAACTTAGATTTATTTCGATAAGCCAATAACAGCACGGTGGATTCAAGGTCCAAGCGCAACATTTCCAGAAAGGAGATAGTTGCGTATGCCGAGAAGCTACAGACACCTCGAGATGCAGGAACGGGCCCTGATTGAGACGCAGTTGGTCTTGGGCATGAGGCCCGCCGTGATC
>JANXUC010000136.1 GCA_025352065.1 Acidobacteriaceae bacterium
TTTTGTAAACGCGAACGCACTGCTGCGCTTCTATGTTCTGCATTGCATGATCCTGCCGATTGTGGCGCTCTTATTCGTCATGATTCACTTCTGGCGAATTCGCAAGGATGGCGGACTTTATGCCCGACATAGCGAGCCCGATGTTGCGGCGGTCACCGCCAAGGAGTCGGCTTTATGAGCGATGAGAAACGCTTTATTGCGGGAGTGAATTCCGACGTACGGAAAGCGCCAATTCGCGTGGCGTTTGTTACGCGGCGAACTTCGGCCCAGGTTCCGGCTGTTGGCGAGGAGAAGGTCCAGTCTTTTCCCGAGGTGCTGTTCCGCGCCGCGATTGCAGTCGAAGCGCTGGCGATTGTTCTGGTTTTGATATCTCTGTTTTTCAATGCTCCGCTGGAAGGGTTGGCCAATCCCACGATCACGCCGAATCCGGCCAAGGCGCCCTGGTACTTTCTCGGGCTACAGGAACTGCTTCACTATTTCCCTCCGGTCGTGGCGGGAGTTCTGATTCCGACCTTGGTCGTGCTTGCCCTGATTGTGATTCCTTACTTCAACATCAACGTCGAAGCGGAAGGTTTGTTTACCAAGGACCGCCAGAAGCGGTTGCGGATCTTCTGGATTGTAGCGGTGGTGTTCTGCATCTTTCTAGCGGTCTTCGATGTGTGGGTTGCTCTGGTGCCGACCTTGATTGTCGTAGCGATCATGGCCCTGGCGGGCTATACATCGCCCGATGCGGCTTCGCCTTTCCGGCGCAGGTTGGCGTCGCATCCGCTTTCTTTCTGGATCATGACCTGGTTCCTTTTTGAGCTGGTCGTGCTCACGGTTGTTGGCACGTTTTTCCGCGGCCCAGGCTGGTCCTGGGTGTTGCCCTGGAGGAGCTAAGTGGAGAATCAAGACAAACACGCGGAATTGCGCAAGAGCTGGTTTGGAAGTTCGGCGATTGTGTTTGGGTGGATGAGCGCGCTGCTGCTGATTCTGCTGGCGGTCGCCCCCACCAAAAACTTCTTCAGCGAATGGCACGGTTATCAACAACGCTATTTGAAGCTGATTGGCGGACGCGGCGATGCTGCGGTGTTGCGTCGTCACTTCGAGCCGGGCGTCCGTCAAATTTGGAATCCAGACCTGCAAGTTGTAGATCGCTGCACAACCTGCCACGTTGCTTTGACTGAAACGACTCTGGGCGAGGTTACCGAGCAGCCTTTTAGCCGCCATCCGGCGATGCCTCATAAGGTCGATCAGTTTGGGTGCACCATGTGTCATCGCGGCCAGGGACCGGCCACTACGGTCGAAGAGGCGCACATGAGTACGCTGGCGTGGGAAGAACCCATTTTGCCGGCGCGCTACATGGAATCTTCTTGCGGACAGTGTCACCGTGGCGACTTGCAAGGTACTCCGCAATTGAATCTTGGGCGCAAGATGCTGGCCAGCAGCGGATGCGTTCACTGCCACACGATCAAGCGGCCGGACGGTACGACCTTTGCCGCAACTGACGATCCACCTTCGCTCTCGCACATCGTCGACAAGACGACTCGTGAATGGGTTTACGCGTGGCTGAAAGATCCTCAGGCTTACGCGTCGACTGCGAAGATGCCAAACTTCAAGCTGAGCGACAACGAGGCGCGTGACATTTCTGCGTTCCTAATGTCGAACAGTAAATCGGCGGGACTCAAGCCCGTTGCGGCTTCGCTCGACGCTGCCAAGAAAGTACAACAAGACGCGACCCTGCAGCAGAAAGCGTCTAGCCTGTATGGCGAATCATTCTGTGCTTCCTGCCACGCGGTGCAGAACGCCGCAGGCAATGTTGTTGGCGGCAATCTTGGTCCGGAACTCACCAGAGTTGGCAGCAAGGTGAAGCCCGAGTGGCTGCAAGCCTGGATACGGAATCCGGCAGCTTACGATCCCGGCACGGCTATGCCGCACTATCGTTTTACCGATCAGGAAGTTGGCATGCTCACGGCCTTCCTGCTCGCCAAGGCGGATAACGATTTGCTGGCCAATGTTCATTTAGACCCGCCCACTTCCGAGCAAATTGCGAATGGCAAGCACTTGGTTGACGAGTACGGCTGTTCTTCCTGCCACGAGATCAATGGCGTCCGGCATCAGGAGAACTTTGGACCCGAGTTGACTCGGATTGGGAGCAAGCCGGTTGCGCAACTGCCGCCTGCTCCGGGAGTTGCTCATACCCTCCCCGACTATGTTGCTGCCAAATTGAAACAACCGCGAGTTTTCGGGCCGTCGCTGAAGATGCCGCAGTACACGTTCACCGCCACGCAGTCCGATGCGCTGGTGAATGCACTGCTAGCCCAGACCGAACGCGCTCACACCATGCCAGCGGCGTTAACGACATCGGCTATTATGCCGAGTAACTACGAACCGGCAGGCAAGGCCGGACAGCTTATGAACGATTTGCGCTGTTTTTCCTGCCACGCCATAAATGGGCGCGGTGGCGACATGGCGCCCGATCTAAGCCTGGAAGGCAGTTCGGTGCAGCGCGCTTGGCTTCTGCAGTTTTTCCGTAATCCGAACACGTTGCGGCCCGCACTCGTTCGCCGTATGCCGAAGTTCAACCTGACCGACACCGAGATTGCCACGCTCACCGATTACATCCTGACCGTGTACCAGTCTCCGAAGATCGATCAGGATTCAATGCTTAATACCGGTTACTCCGCCACGGAAGTCGAGCAAGGGCGTCAGCTGTTCTATTCCAGGTACGGTTGCCAGTCTTGTCATATCGTCGATACTAAGAAAGACAAAGGCTATATCGGGCCGACTCTTACACAAGCTGGATCGCGCCTAACAGCGGCGTGGGTCTACAACTGGCTGAAAGATCCGCAGGCCCTGCGTCCCGGCACAGCCGAGCCTAACCGCCATATGAGCGACACCGATGCCCGCGCCCTGACCGCGTTCGTCCTGGCGCAGAAAGGCGGCACGAAGCAGGAGGTAGCAAAGAAATGAGACGGTTCCTCCCAATCTGTGCAATTGCGGTCGCGCTCGTGGGCGGTGTTGCTTGTTCTCACACGTCAGGGCCAGGATCTTCGGCAAAACCGACGGCGTTCGGAGCCGCGCTGGTCGAATCCAGCGGCGGAAAGCAAACGGGCGGCGTCGGAGCCGCGCTGGCCCAACCTGTGGTTGTGCAAGTCAATGACGATCAGGGAAATGCAGTTCCCAACGCATTGGTGGCAATGCGCGGGCCTGCAGGTGTCGTGTTCGACCCTGCAGCGGGGTTGAGCGATTCCAGCGGACAGTTCACAACCAACGTGACTCTTGGTTTTAGCCCAGCTCGCTATCAACTCTCGGCCACGACGGCCACCAAGGCAAACAAGGCCGTCGAGCTCAAGATCGAAGAAATTGGCTTGGGCTACCAGCAGACGTTAGGCAGTCAGCTCAACGATCAGTACTGCTCACGTTGCCACAATTCCGAATCCACGCCGGAGCGGGTTTCCAACTACGACAATCTAGAAGTGAAGCCGCACCCCTTCACCGAGGGCGACACGCTGAACAAAATGAGTGATGCCGATCTGACGTCGATCATCTCTTTTGGCGGCCCGGCGCTGAACAAATCTCCGTTAATGCCTCCCTACGGCTATACTCTGACGAAAGCGCAGACGCAGGCGCTGATTTCCTACATTCGAATGGTTTCCGATCCGCCGTATGGAGTTCCTGGGGTTGTCCACGTTGAAAAGTAAGCTTGGTGTTTTGCTGTTCCTCTTATTCTTGAGCGTTCTGGCTTCGGGACAAGCTCTCACGCCCGCAGAAGTCAAGAATCCCGTCATGCGCGCTTTGCAGGAGCGCTACTTCCAGCAATTGCAAAGTGCTGGCGAAGAAATCCGCGCGCACGTCTTTCCTTTCCCGTTTTACTGCAGCCGCGTGCTCGATTTGCAGCAGGCTCAGCAGGAACGCGCCGATCAGCGCTCGATTCGTTTCGACAGCTACCAGGGCAAGACCGTGATCGAGGTTACGGGGAATTACTTCGCTTCCTACCCTGCGGATATCGACAAGAATCATCGCGCGTTGAGCACGTTCCAGGATGTTGTTCTGCCAATCCTGCAGATTATTGTGCCTGAGCTGCAGGACGTGCCCGAGGCGGATGGGTTCGCGATGGAAGTTTCCCACCAGGTTCGCGGGAAGGTTCTGAGGACGACCAGGGAAAACGCCGAAAACTTCGTGATTGTACTAAATCACGATGCGGCGGTACGGCTAGTGAAAGCCCGGACTGATCGCGATCGGCAAGCTGCACTTCTGGAAGGCCAGACGTTTCTTAATGCGGAACATTTTACTCTGTATTTGAGCGATGCGGCAGCGCAAGCGGCAGGGGACGATCCGAAAGGCGCGTCAGGAGCACGTAAGCAAACTCCGAGACCCTGGTGGCAGGCAAGAGAGAGTGATCCTGCGCCTCCACTTCGATCCTCTGCGCGTCCAGCACCGGAAGCTGATGCGCCACCGACGCCCGCCCGCGATACATCCAAGGAAGCTTTGGCTAAGGTCCAGGCATCTGTCCAAGAATCTGCGGACAAGATTTTGAAAGAACTCGAGGCGCAAGCCGAATTCGTTTCCTATGCGCCTCCGACCGTGGTTGCGTTCCGGAAAGGCGCGTACCTTGAATTTTCCTTGAATTCGAAATTGCCCGTCAATGCCACAGGTTCGCGTTACAAGCTGGCGGCACTAGCCTTCGACGATCACGTTGCTCACCTGATCCGGCCAATCATGGCCCATTTTCAAGGCAACGACGTTGAAATCGACGGTATTGGTTTCAGCACAAATCTCCACGCCAGCTCCGTACCTGCCGCTGGAGCTAAGGCCGGAGTCTCCGAAGCGACCGAAGCGGTGGAGTTCTTTCTTCCCATGGAATCCCTGCGTTGTTATGAGAGCTTCGATTGCACCGGCCAGCAGCTGATCAATGCCGGGGCCGTGCTCATCAATGGAGAGCGCGTCAGCTTGGATTTACAGACAGCGGAAGCCGACCCCCACTAGCGATCGCTCAGGTAGCTATTCCGGATCGAAAGCTCGCTAGGGCGGCTACTTCTTTGTCCCGGCCTCGATTTGCCGCGTTTCTTTCTCGATTTCCTCCAGCATCGGATGCACTTCAGGGTTCAACATAAAGTTCTTCCACACAAGTCCTGTGCGATAGTTTTCGATCATCACGACAATCGGCGCCTGATTCAGTCCCATATAAATCGGCGAGACCCAATTCTGTCCAGCATTGTAGGCATCGCGTGGCCCATAGATATCCCACATCTGCGCCCCTAGATCGCGGAATATCCGAATCTGCATCTTGCGTTTGGACGATGCCTACTCGATGCAAGCGAAATTGACGAAGCAGTGGCGAAGTTCCAGCGCGAGCTGAGTCGCGACCCCCGAGACACAAATTCCATGTTGGAGATTGCCGCTGCCCGCTACCAGTCGGACTCAAAAGATGGCTTGAAATATGCAGAGCAGGCAGTGAAGCTGGCGCCGGGCGTGCCTTTCGGCCATTACATCCTCGGGTTGCTACGTCTCGATACAGAGGACGCGGCTGGATCTATTCCGGGATTAGAAGCTGCGAACAAGGCGTTGCCGAGTGAAGCTTCAGTATATTTTTCGCTCGTCGGGCCTACGCCAGTGTTGGCCGAAAGGCGGATGCGGCGAAGGCTAGGGCGGAATTCACGCGGCTTAACGCGAAAGAACATCCGGCGGACGAATCAGGCAAGTACAACCCTCCCAAGCCAATCAGTCCGAACAGCCTCGACAATAGCGCTGTGCCTTCGCGTCAACAGTAGGGCACTACTTGTTTGCGGCTGACTTCTCGACTTCTGTCCGGAAGCCGACTTTTTCCATGGCCGACTGGGCTTCTTTGTTTTTCATGAACGTCCCCCAAACGAAGCCCGTGCGCTGATTTTCCGCCATGAGCATGGTGACGCCGACATCAATACCGATCACGTCAGGGTTATACCAGCCGGTGAGCGGATTAAAAACGTCCACAAAGCCGTAGGTGCCCCAGGCGCCCTTGTCGCCGTAGCGTCCGCGAATGTTGCGCAGCACGGTCATGCAGTCGTCGTACAGGAATGGCAGCGAACCGCCAGCCGCGCAGGGGACGATGCTGCCATCGAGCTGCCCTATTTCCGGCGGGCCTCCCCAAGCCGTGTAACCATGGGCGCTATCGGATGCGCTGATGCCCCAAAGGTGGTCGCTGTAGTCGGGGAAACGGTCGCGCAACGACAGGCAAAATTTTTTGTGAGCTTTCGTAGCCTTGGTGGAATTTTCAAAAAAATCCGCATGAGCGTCGCGCTTGTTCCGAAAATCAAACCATGCCTGGGAGTATTGGTGAGTAAATATCGGATCGTTGCCCGAGATGTATTCCAGGCCCTGGTAGCGGACCACCGGCCTCGACCATGCTCCCCATGTCTCAGCCGAAACCGGGTGAGTGGGTGATCCGATAGCCAACAGGTAGATCATCATCAGTTCGCAATAGTGTTCCCATCGACCGTCGATAAAACCAGACTCCGGATGCCAGCCCATAGAAAATGTAGGGCCGCCGTTGAGCATCCAAGGCCAATCCACGCGGTTGTAAATCTTGGTGGCCAAGTCTTGGATTTCAAGATCGGAAAAATGTTGTCGCGCAGTAAGAATGCCGCAGAGAAGGAGGGAAGTATCGATCGACGAAAGCTCGCATTTTCCCCAACGTTGGCCGGTATCGATATCAGTGAAGTGGAAGTAGAAACCGTGCTCGTGCGGCATGTCGTGCCACAGGAACCGTAGAGTTTTCTTCACGCGATCTACGATTTCGGCGGGCTTGCGGTAGCCGCGCTGGTCCGCAATACACAGACCGGTAAGCCCGAAGCCAGTGGAGGCGATGCTGGCCATTTTCCGCGCTTCTTTGCCCTTGGCATCTTGGCCGTTTAATACCGCCCGATCTCGAATCTGGCCCGTGGCGGGGCTCGCCTCATTCCAGAAAAACTCAAAACTAGCCCGCTCAATCTCGTCGAGAAATTGGTCGTTGGGCGCCGCGTAGGGAGCGCCGGGCTCGTTCTCGTTGAAGATTTTTTTCCGCGGACTGCAGGCTAGTCCGGAGAGCGGCAGAGACAGCATACCCCAAGCGGATAGCCGGATCAGTTCTCTGCGAGAGAGCCCCGAGTGACTAGGCTCGCCGTTGTCTGAGCGCATAGGGTTTTTCCTATCGAACAATGTCGAGCTTAGCGCCGGCTCCGCTCGCTGAGTCAGGACTAATCCAGACCGTCGCTCGCGCGGGCTCAGCGGCAAACTGGTTCCGGTCGTTCCACAGCGCTAGAGCTTCCGGTCCCAGGTCGAACGTCACCTTCTTCGTTTCGCCTGGAGCGAGAGCAATCCGCTGGAAGCCTTTCAGGGCCCGGACAGGCTGGGTTACGCTGGTGCCTTCCAGTCGAACGTAGAGTTGCACGATCTCTTCCCCGGCGCGTTTCCCCGAATTCGTGACGGAGGTGCTGACGGTTAGGATACGAGGTGTTTTGCCAAGCCCAGCATTGAGAGATGAAGCCTTCAACTGCTTCGCGCTGATTTCCGTTACGCCGTATTGGTAGTTGGTGTACGACAAGCCAAAGCCAAAAGGAAATTGCGGGCTGTTGAGCTCATCAATATAGCGGGATACATATTTTTCGTCGCCGCCAAGTGTTCCCGCTGGACGTCCCGTATTCAATGCGTTGTAGTAGAGAGGTTCCTGGCCTACGCTGCGCGGCCAACTCACCACGAGTTTGCCGGTAGGCGCAGTTTTTCCAAACAGAACGTTCACCAGTGCCGGGCCGCCTTGAATCCCCGGAAACCATGCTGCGAGCACCGCCGGAACATGCTCGAAGCTCCACGGTGAGATGAGTGGGCGACCGCTGCACAAAACCAAAACTACAGGTTTCCCAGTGGCAACAACGGCCTGCAACAGTTCCTGCTGTCGGCCCGGAAGCCCTGGGTTCGAGCGCGATGCCGCCTCGCCAGTCATTTCCCAAGCTTGTTCGCCCAATACAAGAATCGTCAGATCCGCCTCTTTTGCGGTGTCAACTGCGGCAGCGATGTCCTCATCTTTGCCGCCAAGGATTCCAACACCCTTTGCGACGAGCAAGTTGTCGGCGCCAATTCGTTTTGCCAACGCCGTTCGCAATGAAACCACATCTTCGCCTTTCCCGAGTCCCGCCCAGGAGCCAAGCATGTTGGGCCCATCGTCTCCAAGCGGCCCTACAAGAGCAATGGTGTGTATCTCCGCAGAGAGGGGGAGCAAAGGTGTTCCGCTGGTGTTCGCCGCGTTCTTTAACAGTACGAAAGAGCGCTCTGCTGCGGTCCGCGCCAAGGTTAGGCTCTCCGGCTGCAACATCGCGGCGGCTTCCGCTTTTTCGTCTGTGTACGGGTGGTTGAAGAGGCCCAATGCAAGTTTCACTCGAAGAACTCGCCGTACCGCTTCATCTACCGTCGCTTGCGGTACTTCTCCAGACTTGACCAGCTTCGCCATGTTGTCGTGGTACAGGCTGCTGGCCATGTCGACATCGACTCCAGCAAGAAAAGCCTTACGAGCAGCGGTCGCGCCATCGTTAGCGATGCCATGCGGAATCAATTCCGCAACCGAGGTCCAGTCGCTATCGACG
This sequence comes from Acidobacteriaceae bacterium, assembly GCA_025352065.1. Classification (GTDB taxonomy): domain Bacteria; phylum Acidobacteriota; class Terriglobia; order Terriglobales; family Acidobacteriaceae; genus JANXUC01. The sequence continues at coordinate 8,577 of JANXUC010000136.1, forward strand.
ACGCCGCGGAATCCCCACTCTTTACGCAGAACTTGCGTCAGCGTAAACGGGTTCGCCGACGAAGGTACGCCGTTGATTGAATTAAACGCACTCATGATCGTCGCCGTGCCAGCTTCTACTGCGGCGTAAAACGGTGGTAAATAGAACTGCCGCAACGTGTGTTCGGAAATCTCAGTACTGTTGTAATCCCGACCGCCTTCAGCAGCTCCGTAGCCCACATAGTGCTTGGCGCATGCCGCTATGCTGTCCGTGGCATCGAGACGAGTGCCCTGGTATCCGCGTACGTAGGCGGCGGCCATGGCTGAACCTAAGAACGGATCTTCTCCAGCGCCCTCTGCCATACGACCCCAGCGCCCATCGCGCGCAATGTCGACCATCGGTGAGAACGTCCAGCGGATTCCGCTAGCCGATGCTTCACGAGCCGCAACGCGCGCAGCCTTTTCCACTAACGCCGGATCCCATGTAGAAGCGAGGCCTAACGGAATCGGGAACTCCGTCCGAAATCCATGAATCACATCCAATCCAAAGATGATGGGAATGTGCAGCCGCGACTTCTCGACGGCGATGCGCTGATAAGTGTTGACTTCCTTCGCGGTAGAGATGTTGAACAGCGCTCCAATCTCACCCTTCGCGATCATGTCTTCGTAGTCAGTGCGTCCTGTCCCCGGACCGGTTGGCTGCCCCGCAGAATACTGCACCAGTTGGCCCACCTTTTCATCAAGGGTCATTTTGCGGAGAAGGCCTTCGACTTTGGCGTCGAGAGCTCGATCATTGATGCCGCCGGGAATTGCTGCGGGAGCAGAAGCGGTGGTTTGCGCGGTAGCTACCGAGAACACAGCGACAACTAAAATAAGCAGACACGGGAATTTTCTGAGGGTTCGCACGTAAGATTGACTCCACTGATCGAGAATCTGAAACATCGTATTGGCCGAATTGCGCGCCAGGGACGCGAGTCCGTTGGTCACGGAGAATAACGTTATCCTAGTAATACTAAACCGATTTAGCCAAGTTTCAATGCTAGGCTATCAAATAGGAAGCTTTGTACGTTGTCAAGAGCGAAAACGGAGGCGGGTTTCGAATTATTTCGGATCCCCGGTGCGGCTCATTTTGCAACGTTCCACTAATGCATCTAGGTTTCAGTTACCGTGTTCAATCGATATCGTAGGCAGTGTATACTGCGCCAGTGCCGAAGATGAAGGGGAAAGAGGGCCCGCAAACTCTCAAGAATCTGCCTAGTGACGGCCAACGCAAACGCACCCAGTCTTCTCAACAGCAGCCCATGAGTCAAAGGAGATTGGCGGATCATCTCGGGCTTTCCCCAGCCACCGTCTCCCTGGTACTCAACAATTCCCCGGTTGCGGATGCAATCCCCCAGGAAACCAAAGACAGAGTCTTTGCAGCCGCCCGCGAACTCAACTACCGCCCGAATTTTGTGGCTCGATCTCTGCGTACGCAGCGCAGCTTCATGATCGGCGTCATCGTTCCGGAGGTCAGCGAAGGATACGCCGCGACCGTTATGGGTGGAATCGAGGACCAGCTTTTAGAGGAAGGCTACCTTTATCTGGTTGCCAGCCACCGTCACAAAGCGGACTTGATTGACGAGTATCCCCGGCTCCTGCAAAGCCGTTCCGTAGAAGGGTTGATTGCGGTGGACACGCCGTGGAGTCAACAGATCGCGATTCCCGTGGTCGCTGTTTCCGGTCGCGGTGAGTCCAACGGAATTACAAACATTGTTCTGGACCATGAACGTGCAGCTGATTTGGCGCTGTCGCACCTCTACCACTTGGGACATCGGCGTATTGCGTTTATCAAAGGGCAGGAGTTTAGTTCCGACACAGAGGTTCGATGGAATGCGATCGCAAAGGCGGCCAATCGTCTGCGGCTCGAAATCCGTCCGGAGCTTGTGGTTCAGCTGGAAGGAGATTCTCCGTCGCCTGAACTCGGCTATGAAGTTACACATCAATTGCTCGCGAACAGTCAGTTGTTCACGGCGTTGTTTGCCTTCAACGACATTTCCGCTATCGGTGCCATCGGTGCTTTGCGTGAAAGCGGACATCGCATTCCGGAAGATGTCTCTGTGGTTGGCTTTGACGATATTCAAAGTGCTGCCTTCCAAAACCCAGGCTTGACCACCGTGCGCCAGCCGTTGCGGCGAATGGGCCGACTTGCGGCTGAAACTGTTTTGCGCAGCATTACCTCTGCCACACTGCGAGATGCCAGCCGACGAATAATGATGGAACCGGAATTCATAGTCCGCGCATCCACCTGTGCTGTTCCGAGCGCGCGGAAATCGGCGCGGTAGCAGAACGCTCGGCAACCTTCAGGGGGAGAACTTAGGGGGAATTCCATAGCCGCGTTCGTGGCAAGCATAACGCTGCTGCTCCGACTAACGCGGATTCGGATTTGTAGAATGCGCTTACGATTGGAACTTGCTGCCACCGCGGATTCACGGCCCAGAATTGCAGTCCTTTGCGAATGCGGCCAAGTAGAGACATCATCAGGTGAGCGATTCCCCCACCGACAACTATGATTTCAGGCTCGAGCAAATCGATAATGTTACCCAGCCAAATAGCGAAATGGTCGGCGGCTTCTCCCATTACTTCGAGAGCGATGGGGTCGCCAGCTGATGCTGCCTGCGCAACATGCTCGGTTCTGAGATCCGCAATCTTGCCGCCCACCAATTCAAGCATTTGTGATTTTCTTCGTCCGCGGCGGCTCAGGCGTTCGCGGGCTCGTCGTGCAATGGCTGTTCCGGAGGCGTACATTTCAATGCATCCACGCTTGCCGCAGGCGCACACTGGGCCCCGTAGATTGATAGTCATGTGCCCGCCTTCCCCCGCCGCTCCGGTACGCCCGGCATAGACACGATGCTGCAGCACCATCCCTGTTCCAATACCAGTTCCCATGGAAATATAGAAAACATTGCTATAGCCCGCGCCAGCGCCCCAGGCGGCCTCAGCAAGAGCCGCGGCGTTGGCGTCGTTGGCCAGGTGCGTCGGCTTTCCGTAGCGTGTTTGAATCTCCTGGGCGAGTGGAAAATTGCGCCAGCAGGGAAGATTGGTGGCGCGCAACAAGACGCCCTGCGAAGTGTCCACCCAACCGGGCACGCTGATGCCGATTGCTTGAATTTTGTCAGCGCGACTGTCGCGCATCACGGCATCGACTGCCCGCATTACCGCCCGTAGACCGTCCGCAGCAGTCTTCCGCGTGACCATGTTGGCGCGCGCCGAGACCAAGACTTTGCCGCTTGCAGTCACCAGTCCAGCGGCAACTTTTGTCCCTCCAATGTCGATGCCAAGCAGTAGGCTGTTGGATTTCGTCATGGCGATCTTCTTGATAGCTCGGTCAGGCTGGATTCACGCTTCCTGTTCTGCCAAGTTCTCGCGACATCTGCCACGCACTTCCTGTCGTTACGGCCACAAGAAGTATGCCCAATGCCCAATGTCCGAGCAGCAGTTTTCCAACTCCAAATAGCGCGCTGTAGGTCATGACGCACCCCAGAACCCAGCACCAAAGATTCCGTCCCAAGTCGCGCGTTTGCGGAACTTCCGGTGCCAACGCAGCTACCGGCTTCCATCCACCAACGTGCGGGCGCACTTTTCTGTAGAACGACAGTAGGATAGCTTCTGGTTCTGGGCCCGTCACCAGAGTAACCACAATCCAAACCAGTGTCGTCACGACCGTAGTTGTGATCGCCGTTTTCGCGAATACAACTGGACCGGATCCAGCGAATGGCTCCGGCCTATGCAAGAGTTGCAGCCACAAGCCTTTCCACATCAGCGTGAGCGCAACCACCAACGCAGTTCCCATAGCGGAGATTTCGCTCCACGCGTTAATCCGCCACCAATACCAGCGCAGCAGGTAGACGCTGCCGGTGCCGGCACCGAGTCCAAGAACAAATTCCCAGCCCGAACGGATTGACGCTAACTGCGCCGCCACGTAGCCCGTTGCAACTACTAACAGTAACGTTACGACCTGCGATATTCGGACGTAGTGAGTTTCAGTTGCGCCTTTCTTCAAAAATCGCCGATACAAATCCTCCACTAAATACGAGCTGCCCCAATTCAATTGCGTCGCAATGGTGGACATGAAGGCAGCAAGAAATCCAGCGAGAATAATACCGCGCAGCGCGTGCGGCACATGCTCATTCACGATTAACATGTAGCTCGTCTCTGGATGTGCAAGGCCGGGGTAAAGAATGATGGCGGCGAGCGCTGTAAAGATCCAGGGCCATGGCCGCAACGCGTAGTGAGCAATGTTGAACCACAAGACGGAGAACAGGCCTTGGCGCTCATCCCGAGCGCTGAAGATACGTTGTGCGATGTATCCGCCGCCGCCCGGCTCTGCGCCGGGATACCAGAAGGCCCACCATTGCAAGCCCAGCTGTACGAGGAAGCCGATGACAGGTACTGTCCACAAGGCTTCCGTCGCCCAGCCGCGCGAAAAGTCTGGCAAGAAGGCTAAGGGGTCAGAACCTCCATTGGCAGCGCGCAGCGCATCCAGCTTCGTAGTTAGCGCCCCAAGGCCACCTACCGCTGCGACCGCATAGTAGGCCACCGCAATTACGATTCCCATTTTCAGAACAAACTGGAATAGGTCAGTCCAAAGAACTCCCCACAACCCCCCAATCGAAACATACAGCCCGGTAAAAGGAATCAAGAAAAAGATGCAGACGATAAGTGCTTTGCCCTCGACTCCGGAGAATGCCGCGCCGAAGATGCTGCTAAGGACGTTGGAAAATGTGCCCAGCCAGGGCCAGCTCTGCATGGTCGGACCGAGCGTTGTAGCAACGATGTTGGTCATCGCCTTGGTGACCCAGCCCAGAATCAAGCAGTTCATCATCAGCCCAAGGTAAACGGATCGAAATCCGCGCAGGAAGGCCGCTGGCTTACCGGAATAGCGCATTTCAGCGAATTGCACATCAGTTATTAATTCAGAACGACGCCACAACCGCGCAAACAGGAACACCGTCATCATCCCGGAGGGCAAAAACGCCCACCAGATCCAGTTGCCAGCGATGCCCTGCGTATAAACGAGACCAGCGACCAGCAGTGGTGTATCAGCGGCAAATGTTGTTGCCACCATGGACGTGCCTGCCAGCCACCAGGAAACATCGCGTCCAGAGACAAAGTAGTCTTCCGTGCTCTTGCCGGAGCTGCTACGAAAATATAGGCCAAGAAGCAGGGTAATGAGCAGATAGCCGACGATCGCGGACCAATCCAGAAGGGTGAATATCATGGTTGTGGGCTCGATTTGTAGGAACCGAGCAGATTGCCGGAGGAAAGTCTTCCAGTCAACATTTTGCTCCCTCTTGGGATTTTTAGCCGACTTGATGCTACCAGAGAGAGACTCAGTCCACCACGGAGTTCGTGTTTTTTCGATTCCCTCAATCGAAAACTTGGATTGCCTTAACTCCGTCTGCAAGATAGAGTTGGTTTGTATGATTCGAGCGATCCAAGAAATTAGTGCGACCACCGCGAACCCTCCGATTACAGGTATGCGAATTATTATTCCCATGGCCGAGGGGCACGGTTGAGCTAGAAACTTAGCAGAATCGCTCAAGCCAACCCACCGCCAAGAATTATGACTGGCGCGTGGGTTTTGTTTGGCCTCGCAAGCGGGCAAAGGCCTTTGCGATGCGGTTCTAATTCACTAACGAGAGGCGCGGCATTCATGGTAGTGATGAAATTTGGCGGGACATCTGTGCAAGACGCGACCGCGATTGAGCGCGTAGCGGAGATCGTGCGGAGTCGGCATGATCAACATCCCGTAGTTGTAGTTAGCGCTTTTGCTAAAGTTACCGATCAGCTTGTTTTGATGGGCCAGCAGGCTGTGGCGGGCGATTGTGATGCGGCTCTGCAACTGCTGGGAATGCTGCAGAAGCGCCATTTCGATACAGCCCAGCAACTATTGGGGGCTGCAGAAGGAAGGAAAATCAACGGAAAGTTGGAGGCGACTTTCGCGCATGCCGATGCGTTTCTGCGCGGCCTAGCGGCGATTCGCGAGCTCTCTCCGCGTAGTAGTGACCAGCTGCTTTCATTTGGAGAATTGCTCTCCAGCGAGATTGTGGCTGCGGCTCTGGCGGTGCGCGGCCTCGACACGGTCTGGGTGGATTCGCGGAAATGCATCGTCACCAATGCTCGATACACCCAAGCTTTGCCGCTTGCAGAGGAGACGCGAAAACAAACTCAGGACAAACTCGGCGCCATAATTGCGAAGTCGAAAATCCCTGTGATGGGCGGATTCATCGCGGCAACTGCTGAAGGAGTTACTACTACGTTGGGTCGCGGTGGATCGGATTTTTCGGCTGCCATTGTGGGCGCCGCGCTAGACGCCGATTCGATTGAAATCTGGACCGATGTTGAGGGCATGATGACGGCCGATCCACGACTCTGTCCGGATGCGCGCACGATCCGCGAAATCAGCTTCAATGAGGCGGCGGAGCTGGCTTACTTTGGGGCTAAGGTGTTGCATCCTGCAACTCTGCTGCCCGCAATTCAACAAGATATTCCAGTGTTTGTTCTGAATTCTGGGAATTTGAAAAGCAAAGGCACGCGTATCACAGCGCGGGCTCCGCGCAGCCGTGATACGTTCCGCGCCATCACCGCGAAAACCGGCGTGAGTCTGGTGAACGTTGTAGCATCGCGCGGTGTCATGGTTCACGGGTTTTTACGCTCGGTGTTTGAGGCGTTGGACCGCTATGCGGCGTCAGTGGATTTGGTTGCGATCTCAGAAGTGAGCATGTCCTTCACGATGGACTCTAAACGTCTTCCGACTGCGTTGATTTCTGAATTGGAACGAATTGCGGACGTTACTTGCGAAGGCCAACAGGCGATTGTCTGCCTTGTGGGAGAAGATATCCACGGTAAACCAGGCATTGCGGCCAGTGTGTTTGACGCTGTAGCGGCAGCGGAAGTGAATATCCGCATGATTTCCCAGGGAGCGTCAGAAATCAACATCAGCTTTGTAATTCAGGAAAACGACGTGCCAAAAGCTGTACGGCAACTCCACGCTCGCTTCTTCAGTCCAGCAGTGGTGGCTCAGGCAGCTGCGGCCAGCGGAAAGCGCACGGGAAAGATCAGGAAGGCAACTAGGTAATTATGAGTTCTGCGTCTGCAAAGAAAACGTCAATGCCTAGAAACGTCGCGGCAGAGGGGCCGTGCGGCTCAGCGAATGCAGCCATCTGCAAGGTCGCGATTCTCGGTTTTGGTACGGTGGGGAGTTCCGTTGCAAGAATTCTTACCGAGCAAAAACATGCACCGCTTCGGTTGACCCACATCTACAACCGCAACATTCGCCGTAAGAAAGTCGACTGGCTGCCGGCTGACGTGAAGTGGACCGAAAACATACTAGATATTTTGCAATCGGACGCTGACGTCGTCGTTGAAGTCATGGGCGGACTGAAGCCGGCAGAAGACTGGATCCGGCGTGCTCTAAGTGCAGGTAAGTCCGTTGTTACGGCGAACAAGCAGTTGATCGCGCGTTCCGGCCCCGAGCTTACACGACTGGCCGCGAAGATGAACCGCCATATCGCTTTTGGTGCATCCGTGGCGGGTGGTGTACCGGTGATCTCAGGACTGCAAGAGGGACTGGCAGGTGACGAGCTGTTTAAGATCCACGGCATCCTGAACGGAACTTGCAACTACATATTGAGCCAGATTGAAGCAGCGGGCACGGATTTTAACCAGGCGCTAGCCGCGGCCCAGAAACTAGGTTTCGCGGAAGCGGATCCGACCGACGATCTGGAAGGTTTGGATGCGCGGGCCAAGTTAGCCATTTTGGCACGGATCGGGTTACGGAGCTTCGTGTCGCCGGAGTCGATTGGCTGTCGTTCCATTCGGGGAATTGAGCCGGTGGATTTCGATTATGCCGGGCAACTTGGTTTTACCATTCGTCAAATTTCTCGTGCTGAACTGCAGGGTAAGCGTATGCTGGCGACGGTACGACCGGCCCTGGTGTCTTTGGCTTCACCTCTAGCGCGCGTCCAGGGAAGTCAAAATCTGGTGATGGCAACCGGGAAATTCGGTGGGGAGACCGTTTTTGGCGGGCACGGCGCCGGCGGTCATCCCACAGCAGTCGCCGTGGTTTCCGACATCATCGCAATTACCAGGGTGGAACAAGGCAGAGCGCACGATCTGCCCGTGCTGCCAGAAGGTTCCCCGAGCGTAAGTGCGGATTTCACGGGGCGCCACTACCTTCGTTTTACAGTCCGCGATCGTCCCGGCATCATCGCTTCTTTAGCCAAAATTTTCGGTAAGTGCGGCATTAATATCGATTCACTGCTGCAAAAGCCAGGCTATTTGAAATCGAGTTTGCCTTTTGTGATCACGCTAGAGGCATGCCCGACTTCCGCACTGGATAAAGCGTTGACCCAGATCGCAAAGCTGGATTTCCTTGTGAAGCCCTGTCTGGACCTGCCCATTTTGGATTGAGACTACCTGAGCCGCAGAAGTGATCCCATACTGATACAGCTATGAACCGAACCCGATGATTACACTCTCCGATATCCAAGCAGCGGCATCGCGCATTCACGAATCGATTTATCTATCGCCCTGTCCACGCTCGGAGGCATTTTCCGAGCTGACGGGTAACCAGATCTATTTGAAGTTGGACAATCAACAGCGAACCGGAGCCTTCAAAGAGCGCGGTGCGCTGAACAAATTGCTGACGTTGACCGAGACCGAGCGAGGGCGCGGAGTCATTACGGCCTCCGCAGGAAACCACGCGCAGGGTCTTGCGTATCATTCGGGGCGGCACGGTATTCGCGCGCAAATTGTCATGCCCCTGACGACCCCACTGACCAAGGTTTCCGCGACGCGCGGATACGGCGCTGATGTAGTGCTTTACGGCGCGAATTACGATGAGGCTTACGAGGAAGCCGCACGACGCGCCAGTATTGAAGGCCTTACGTTTGTACACGCGTTTGATGATGATGCGGTTATCGCAGGACAAGGTACTCTAGGCCTTGAAATCCTGCAGCAGCAACCGGAAATCGAGGTTGTGGTCGCGCCAATCGGGGGAGGCGGCTTGATTGGCGGCATTGCCTGCGCCATCAAAGAGACCAATCGCAAAGTGCGTGTTTTCGGAGTGCAGCCTGCGCGACTTCCTTCCATGAAAGTAGCTCTGGCCGAAGGTAAGCCGGTAACCTTGAGTCCCGCAGCAACTATTGCCGACGGTATTGCGGTGCGGCGTTCCGGTGATCGCACTCTTCCCTTAGTTCAGAAATATGTCGACGATGTCGTCACCGTAGATGAAGAAGAAATTGCCAACGCTATTCTTCTGTTATTAGAACGAGAAAAAACTTTGGCTGAAGGGGCGGGAGCGGCGGCGATGGCAGCGCTGTTGAACCACAAATTGCCACTAGCCGGGAAGCGGGTTGTCGCCCTGGTCTGTGGCGGCAACATTGATGTGACGTTGCTTTCTCGCATCATCGAACGTGGTTTGGTTAAGGACGGTCGCTTGGTGCGGCTGCGGGTGCATCTCTCGGACTATCCCGGAGCCTTGAACCGATTGACTGCAATTCTGGCGCAGCATCGTGCGAATATCGTCGAGACCAGCTATGACCGCACGTACTATGGCGTGAATCTTGGGGAAACCGCGATTGACATTACGATGGAGACGCGCGGCCCGGATCATATTGCGGAGCTGCTTTCAGCCTTGAGCGCGGGCGGTTATGTGCACGAAAGAATCTCTTAATTGCCGCCAGTTCAAGCCGCCGCAGTATCGTGAGGTTAGGGTCTAAGTCTGAAGGCATCCGAGGCCGCGATGAGTGAGCCGCGATCCTCGATTATATAGATGCCTGCCGATGCTCGACCGTGCGCGAGGAGCGCGTCAGTTGCGATGCGGAACTTAATCTGCGTCACATCCGAAGTACAACCCGTGAACTGCCGCCATTCCGGAGGTGGATCAATGTCCCCAACAAGTCGCGCTGACGTGTTCTTGTCTCTGAGCCGCAAAACCACTTCCACCGCTCCGCTTAGGTTGCTGCAGCGTAATGGAATGAGGACGTCTTCCCCGCTGACATCTCGTTTGCGAGTGACAGGTTCTCCTGTTGAAACAACAACAGGGGGGATACCACCCGGCGAATCCGACATTTCCGGCCAAAGTCGCTCATATTCGTGCCCCGCGCTGGCATAGACTGTGCGCAGCGCTGTTCGCGCGAGGTCCACTCAGGGTGGAGGGCGTCGACTGTCGAGTGTGCTGTTTCCACAGCGCGGGCGCGGAGCAGATTGTGCAAAGAGAACATGAAGTCTGGATGATAGCCGGTGCGCGCCATCAACATGAGTCCGTCGCGATCAGCGTTGGTCTCCAAGAGCCTCGAAAATCGCGACGCTTGACTGAGCGGACTCGCAGGATCCGTCCACGCTCCGAGAGTGTTCGATTCTCCGAGTGACACAGGCGCGCTATCGTTCCGCATCGATTTCTCGTACAGGTAGCGCCTCGCCCAGTCCCGATGCAAGATATGCGCAATTTCGTGCGATAGAGCTGCCGCCCACAGCCCGGGCCGCGTTCCGAGGATGTTTGCCAGAGTGCGGTCCACATAAATGGTTCCGTCCGGCGAAGAGAACGCGTTCAGTTTCCCGGTTGCTTCGTGATGCGCAGCTCCCATGAAAATGTAGTGAACTTGGAGGCAGCAGATGTTTGCTGCGCGAGCCGCCGAAGCACCTGCGCCCCTGTTTGTGAAAGACCCGCTTGCTTCTTCGCTTTCGCGCAACAACGTGGGTCGCAGGCGAGTAGCGATTTCACGATCAAGTTTGAAGTTTGTAGGAACGTCGATGGAAGGGGCGAGCTGAGCCTGAGCTGGATGGAATGTGATTGGGAAAAGAAACACCAACACCGCTCGAACCAGCGGATTGCGTTTGCAGAGCACAAGGCACCTCCTGCGAAGGGCCTATTTAATCGCTCGATCGTAACATGATGTTAACAATACATTCGCTAAATCATTGCCCCAGTTCGCGAAGGGGCAGTCGTTAATTGCCCCGCGCTGAGAGGTAGCGCTGGAGGGCGTCCTGCCATGGCGGAAGTTGCACGCCAAGGTTGCGCAAACTCGCATCCGAGAGAGCTGAGTAAGCTGGCCGTTTGGCGGGCCGAGGAAATTCGGCAGTTGTGGTTGGTTGGACGATTGTACTGGGGCTCTTGGCAGCAAGAATCTCGTGCGCGAATTCATACCAGGAGCAGTTTCCACGATTCGTCGCGTGAACAATTCCCTCCGCTTTTCTGGCGGTAAGTTCGCAGATAGCCCTAGCCAAGTCGACTGTATAGGTAGGGCACCCTCGCTGGTCGTTGACCACGCGAATTTCGGCTCTTGTTTTCGCGAGTCTTAGTATCGTGTCGGGGAAACACTTGCCGCCCTTGCCGAAGAGCCAGGAGGTTCGCACGATGCAACAATCGGGAAGGACATCCAGCAAACGTATTTCAGCTTCCGCCTTCGAGCGTCCATAGACGTTGATGGGATTGCGGCGATCGTCAATTTCGTAGGGCGCGCGCTTTGTTCCGTCGAAGACGTAGTCCGTGCTAGCGAACAGTAGCCTCGATCCGGTTTGCAGCGCAGCGTTCGCAACGTTGATCGCGCCATCGCGATTTACGGCGAAGGCTCGTTCTGGATCCCCTTCACATCCATCTACATCGGTATAGGCCGCTGACAGAATTGTCCATTCGGGACGCGCTTTCCGCAGGACTTCCAAAATTCGTGGCGCGTCGCGTAGGTCAGCATCACGCGACCCGAGACCGATCGCATCGTGCCCCGCGAACGCCGGGAGAAGGTCTTGCCCCAACATTCCGCTTGCTCCGAAAATCAGAACGCGCATGGCTTCAACCTGATGTTCCTAATCGAAAACTTCCGCGTCCCGCAGGTTCCTGCCCCGTCGGTCTTTTTCCGAAAGAATCGGAGATCCAGCAAGCTTCCAGTCAATGTTGAGATCAGGATCGTTCCAGGCCAGAGTGCGTTCGTCTTGCGGGGAATAAAAATCAGTAGTTTTGTACAACACTTGTGCCGCTTCTGAAACGACACGAAACCCATGAGCGAACCCCGCGGGAATCCACGCCATGCGCCTATTCTCGCCCGACAATACAAACGTTTCACTGCGGCCAAAAGTGGGAGACTTGCGCCGCAAGTCGACAGCAACGTCCAGAATTTCTCCAACCACAACGCGAATCAGCTTGCCCTGGGCATGCCGAACTTGATAGTGCAAGCCGCGCAGTGTGTTGCGAACAGAGAACGAGTGATTGTCCTGTACGAAGTCTTCGTGGATGCCAAGTTCCGAGAACTTCTGGCGGTTGTAGCTTTCCATAAAGAAGCCGCGATCATCGCCGATTACGTTCGGCTCCAGGAGCAATACGTCAGCAAGCGCAGTAGATATGGCTTTCATGGCAACTAAAATACTCGCTCGTTGAGCAATTGCAGAAGGTATGCACCGTAGTTATTTTTCATAGCCGTACCGAGCTTCTCAATCTGCTGCGCGGAAATGTATCCGTAGCGGTAAGCGATTTCTTCCGGGCAGGCGACTTTGAGCCCCTGTCGACGCTCAATAGTTTGGATGAAAAGCGACGCTTCCAGCATGGAGTCATGGGTGCCCGTGTCCAGCCACGCCATTCCGCGTCCCATGACCTGGACGTTTAACTGGCCACGATCAAGGTAGGCACGATTGACGTCGGTGATCTCCAATTCGCCCCGAGCGGAGGGCGTCAGCGATTTTGTGATACCAACCACTTGAACATCGTAAAAGTAAACTCCGGTGACGGCGTAACGAGATTTCGGTTTCGCAGGTTTCTCTTCCAGGCTGATGGCTCGTCCCGTTGGATCGAATTCCACCACCCCATAGCGTTCCGGATCCTGTACAGGATAAGCAAACACCCGGGCGCCCTGCTGTGATTGCGTCGCCGCAAGAAGATCCTTGGCGAGATCGTGACCGTGAAAAATGTTGTCCCCAAGCACCAGGCAGCTTGGGCATCCGGCTAGAAATTGTTCTCCGACCAGGAATGCCTGCGCGATTCCGCCCGGGTGCTCCTGCACTGCGTAGCTCAGCCTCAAGCCGAATTGGCTACCATCGCCCAGTAATTGCTCGAAGCGGGACGTATCCTGGGGAGTCGAAATCAGGAGAATGTCGCGAATTCCAGCCAGCATGAGTACAGAGAGAGGATAGTAAATCAGAGGCTTATCGTAGATGGGCAATAAGCTCTTGCAGACTGCGTGCGTTACTGGATAAAGGCGAGTGCCCGATCCACCCGCGAGCAGAATTCCTTTGTAAGAAGTGCAATGTGGCAGCGTCATCGTGTATTTAGCATCTTGTGGTCTTCGACTGTTCGCATTGTAAAGATTCGGATCAAAGCGAATACTGCTTCGCGACCCACTCGCGGTAAGCTCCCGTGGCGATGTTCCGCGTCCACTGGTCGTGTTCAAGGTACCATTCGATGGTCTTGCGCAACCCGCTAGCGAACGTTTCTGTAGGGTGCCAACCGAGCTCGCGCTCAATCTTGCGTGAATCGATGGCATAGCGGCGGTCATGGCCAGGTCGATCCTGCACAAAGCGAATCAGGCTGCGATGTGGAACCACCGGATCGTCGGGACGGAGTTCGTCGAGGACAGCGCAAACCGTTTCCACGACGTCCATGTTCTTCTGCTCGCTGCGTCCGCCAACATTGTAAGTCTCGCCCACGCCACCTCTCGCAAGGACAGTGCGGACCGCATCACAGTGGTCATCAACAAATATCCAGTCGCGTACATTCTGGCCGTCACCGTAGACGGGAAGTGGCTTGCCAGCTCGCGCATTCAGGATCATCAGCGGAATAAGCTTTTCCGGAAATTGGCGTGGGCCGTAGTTGTTGGAGCAATTCGTCGTGAGCGTGGGCAGACCATAAGTATGGTGGTAGGCGCGGACCAAATGATCGGAAGCCGCTTTGGAAGCCGAATACGGGCTGTTAGGTGCATAAGCCGTATTTTCGTGGAAAGGCGGGTCATCAAGCCCCAGTGAGCCGTAGACCTCATCGGTGGAAACATGCAGAAAACGAAAGGCTTGCTGGTCAGTGGGGGGCAAGTTCGACCAATAGCTACGGGCCGCTTCCAAGAGGCCGAGCGTGCCGTTGACGTTCGTGCGCACAAAATCATCCGGTCCATGAATGGAGCGGTCCACGTGGCTTTCGGCGGCGAAATGGACTACGGCCCGGGGCTGATGCTCTGTGAGAAGCCCCCGCGCCAGCTCACGGTTGCCGATATCGCCGTGGACGAACTGGTATCTCGAATTTTCAGAAACGGTGACCAGGTTTTCGGGGTTTCCCGCATAAGTAAGCAGGTCGAGATTCACGATCGCCGCGGATTCGTTCGCGAACCATTGGAGAATGAAGTTGGATCCAATGAATCCTGCGCCACCGGTAACGATGATCTTGTTCTGCATGATTGTGTGGAACGCACCAAACTTGCACCAAAGCTAATAGACTTCCCAATAATCAAAACACTATTGCAGCCCATTGCACAAGGGCTGGCGGGGAAGATGTCGTGCTCTTAACGGATTGTTCCGGTCGCGATCTGGTTGAGATCCAATTTGGCTGTAGACGGGCCTTGCAATACTATTGCGGGCAATTTTTGGCCCGTCCCATTGCCCGTCAGGCGGTTCCCGGAAGCCCAATTTTGCTGGTTTGGGTGTAGGTCTTTAATCACGATACCGGAACCGTAGGCAAAGTCGATGACGTTATCCTCAATGCCCGACTTCTGCACGAAGAGCAGAGCGATCCCTGCGGACAGTGCGCCGCCTTGTCCACCACGCAGGCAAGGGTTGTGTTCGACACGAACATTGTAAGTCGAGGTCGGGTTATCCACGCTGTGGACAACGATGTTGTACTCGCGGTCGAAGTCAGCATCGTTGTCCTGAATAAGAACGTCGTGGCTGTCTTTTACGTCGATAGTGTTTTCGCCGTTACCGCCGCCCCGGTTGCGCAGAATTTCACCGTAGGCCGAGTGCCAAACCGTGATCCCGTCTTCTCCCGATGGGCCAAGAGTGTTGTCCTCAATCGAGAAGTGCGAAACCCCTTGCACGAGGTAGACGCCCCAATGGTTGAGGTGTTCCGAGTAAGGAATAAAATGATTCTTGCGGATATAGAGACCAGAGATGCTTCCGCTCTTCGTGCTGGAGTAGACGCCTGCCGATGCGTCATGGCCCGGGATGGCGGCATCCGTCTGTATATTGCAGTTCCGAATGGTGATGTCCTGTACCGCCACGGACCAGGAATAGACGCGCACGCCCTCGAGTACGTGACGCAGATGGAGCCCGTCGTAGACGATGTGGCTCTGTTCGTTGTTGTCGATAGCGACATAGCGGGCACGGTTCTTGTTTATTTTAGAGGCGCGGTTCTTACCAGTTTTGCTCCAATTGACAACACTCTCGTCATCCCTGCCGTCAAGGACAGGTCGATTGCCTGAGCCATAACTGGTGAAAATGATTGGAGCCTCTTCTGTGCCCGAGGAAGGAGGACGCAATTCTTCCGGCCACGACTCGCCAGCATGGAACAGCACTCTGTCGCCCGGATGGAAAGCTCCCTGGTTGACTCGCGCAACCGACTTCCATGGTGTAGCCTCCGACAGCCCAGTTGCACTATCGTTTCCCACGCTCCGGCTTAGGTAGTAGTCGGTACCGTCTGCCTGGCTATAAGGCAGCAGCAGCAGCAACAAGAAAATCCGAACATACCTTACACACTGCATAGTTCACACCAATTTGTCCGACTTGATTTGAAGGTAGCAAGCCGTTGGGGGCCGGATACTAAGCCGCATCTTGCTCAATGCGGTCGGGCGCGACGTCGTTCGGAAGGTCGCAGCGTGCTTTTGTTGGCTTGAGGGCCTCAATATAGCAACGCTCGACGGCGTCAGCGATCTTGGGCCACAAATAAAGTTCCTGAATGCGCAGGCGCGCAGCTTCCCCAGCTTGCCGTCGCATTGTTGAATCAGACCACAGCAGTTGCAGCATGCGCGCCAAGTCTCCGATGTTGCCTCGTTGGAAGGTGAACCCAACTCCGTCGACTAGCTCGCGGTTCTCGGGTATATCGCTGGCCAAGACGCATACTCCTGCGGCCATGGCGTCCAGCAAAGCCAGCGACAAGCCCTCCAAATCGGAAGGCAGCACGAACAGGGCAGCGTTGGTAAGGAGTTCTTGCAAGGCGTCGCCGGATACCCAGTCAATAAATTGAACTCGGTTACCCGCGATCTGCCGCAGTTTCGCGACGTAGCTATCGGTGTGGCTAGACCCTCCCGCCAGCACGAGCTTGGCGTCCGGAGGCAGGCTTTCAAAAGCACGAATCAGAAGATCGCAATTTTTTTCCGGCGAAAATCGTCCCATAAACAGAACGTAACCATCCGCTTCAAGCCCCCACGACGCAAGGTGCGGCCCATGAACCCGGGGAAGCAAACGAGTCCCGTTCGCTATAAATGAGGTTTTAATGCCATGCACGCGATGAAAATAGTCCTGCAACGTTCGCGAAACAACTATGGTGGAATCGGGCATTGTGGCGGAGGCGCGTTCACCCAGTCTTAGCACTGCCGACGCCACGCGGCCCCATTTCTTGCGCTGCCAGTCGAGGCCCTGCACGGTGACGATGGTGCGCGCTCCAAAGAGCCGCGGTATCCAGGAAAACAGCGCTGGGCCCAAAGCATGGAAGTGCACGATATCGTATTTTTGTCGGCAGGCATGGAACGTGCTGAGCAATGTATGCACGAGCGTGTCTAAGTGTTTGGTGCGCAGCGTGGGCAGCCGGACGAGTCGCATGTTCCGGTAATGGGTTTGATCGGGAGTGAAATAGTTCCTGCAGTAGATCGTGACGTCGTGTCCCATTTGTGCGAGGCGGCTGCCTACTTCTTCGTAGTAGGTTTCAATGCCGCTATATTGAGACACCACACCTCGACCGCCTATGAAGGCTACCCGCAAGCTCGGAGTTGGAGCCATAGGCGCCGCTACTTTCTTTTTCGTAATTTGGGTCCCTTTCGCGTAGATCCGCATGAGAGCTTCGTAGTGAGATTGCGGCGAATGATTCTGGCGAACTCTCTGCAAGCCGGCTTCACCCATCGCTTTGGCAATAGCAGGCCTTGTGTGCAGAAACTGAATGGCCGAAGCGAGTTGGGCGACGTCTCCCACTTTGTATAAAACTCCAGTCTCCCCCTTTGCGACAAGCTCCCGGCGTGATCCGAGGTCCGTTGCAATCACAGCGCGCCCCTGGGCGTAAGATTCGAGAATCGTCTTCCCCAAAGTTTCATAGGCGTGCGAAGGGAGCACGGTGAAGGCAGAATTCGCAATCAGCCGGTCAAGTGCGGGACCTCCGATATGACCCAGAAACTCAATATTCTGCAGCTTGAGGTTCCTTGCAAGGGCTTCAAGCGGAGCGCGTTCGGGTCCGTCGCCCGCGATTTGCAGACGGATGTTAGGAGTTTGTTGAATTGCGTGGAACAGGTCGGCGACACCCTTCTCCGCTGAAAGGCGCCCGAAATAGAGAACGGGAGCGTCGGGCCCGGCGGGCCCGGCGGCGGATGGCGGCTCCAGAGGCAGACGTTGAAAATGAGGCAAGACTTCTATGTCTCGCGGATCCCAGCCGCTTTCCACCATCTTGTCTCGCACAAAGTTGGTTGGAGCTAACAGCAGACTTACGCATTTGCCGTAAGTATTGAGCCATTTGTGAACATAGGCTTCGGCTGCAAGAACGGCAGACGCGGTTCGCCCCTTTGGGTAGCACCCCTCAGCCACGACATTCCAAAAATTGCCTTTTACGCAGCGTTCGCAGGGTTCCCCATGGGACACCAGATTGTAAGTTGGGCACAACATTTTGAAGTCATTGAGGTGGTAAATGACGGGCACGCCTTGCCGTCGCAACTCCCACAAAATGGAAGGCGACAAATGGTGGTAGATGTTGCGAACATGAGCCACATCAGGTTGGAAATCGCGCAGCAGCCGACGAATGCTGGAGCGCGCATCGCGTGAATAAATTGCGTGCGCTGCCAGGCGGAGTCGTCCGAGGGGATTACGCGGCGGACTCGTGAAGTCCACTCGCCGAGCTGCATAGGATGCGTATCTATCGCCCGACGAGGTTTCGTCCGAATCTGCGCTCTTCGGACCAGCCATGGAAAACAGCGCTGCCTCGTGTCCGTTGTGGCGAACCAGCCGCATTAGATCAAAGAGGTACTTCTCTGTGCCGGAAAACTCAAAGTTGTACTTGTTGCAATAAAGAATCCGCATGGAGTGAGTCCTCTTTGATCTGAATTTGTTGCATAAAAATATCGCCAAACTGCTGGAGATTCGTGCTTTTGTTGAAGTTGACCTCAACATACTCACGCGCGGCCTGGCAGAGAGGTCCCAAAGCCGGACGCGTCCGGTGCAGAAATTCCACGCGCTCAACGAAGCTGGTGATGGAACCCGGCTTGTACAAGAAACCGGTCTTGCCATCGACGACAAGTTCCGGAATCCCGGTAATCGCCGGTGCAATTACCGGCCGTCCTAAAGCCATTGCTTCCATCAGCGTGAGTGGAATTCCTTCACTCACACTCGTCAGTACGACTAGGTCGGCCTCGCGATAGAGAGCATCAAGTTTATTGTGCTCGACCTGCCCCAGGAGTTGGATTTCTTGTTCCAAATGTAGAGTGCGTATCAAGTTCGCGAGACGTCGTCGCTCCGGTCCGTCTCCGGCGATTCGACAGGAAAGCCTAAAGCCCGATGTTTTGAGAACCGCGCAGCCACGAATCAGAAAGGCGTGGTCCTTGACAGGATGCAAGCGGCCTACTGCGAGCAGCTTGAAGGAGGAATCCCCAACAGAAAGGCGAGCGTCCTGCTTAGGTGGGACGCGCACGCCCATGCGTCGAACGTACACGTGCCCGGGCGCTATTTGAGGATAGCGTCCAAGCAAATGGCACCGGTTGAACTCCGAAACTGTAAAGCAGTTTCCACAGTGCTGGAGTTTGATGTCGAGGAACGTTGGGCGCAGCAAGAGATCCGAGCCATGCAGGGTCAGGCTGTAAGGAATCTTGAGGATCCGTGCGGCAACCATGCCGATCCACGCCGCCATGTACCCGTGGTGCACGGCAATTTGACGCACGTTGTAGCTCCGAAGCTGCAGCGCGAGCTTGGCGCCGAGCAAAGTATGGGCTAGCGCGCGCGCGCGTAGCGTTGCTGATTCATTTCCAGAAATAATTCGATGGAAGAACTCACGCAGGTCCGAGAAGCGTGCAATGCAGAGCCAAAATGCCTGCAACACCAGCCAAGGGTGGAAGGCCGCAACTGTCAGTACCGGGAAATCGCCATCTGACGGTTGGTTCGAGTACGAGACGGTTGGCCAGACGCTACACGGTACGACACGTATACCTCGCTTCCGGAGCTCGCCAATTTCTTCTCCCACATAGGGCTCTACCTGGGAAGGAAAGGAGTTAGCAAGGTAGGCGACCGCCAGCGAGGCTGCGCCGGTTTCCGTTCGTCGCCGATCCTGCAAAAGCTCTATTTTCGCCATCGTCGTCAGACCTGAGCGCCGGCCAATTCCGGCATCGGGAGATCAGGTTCTTGGCGCAGATCTGACGACTCTTTCAGTTTGCTCCGTGTGCTAATTCGAATTTTGAAATTTAGCTCGATTGGCATCTGGCCTTCCATCTCGGCGACCAAGACCCAGGAAGGCGCAATTCTTGCCGACGATGTCGCGACCCAACCCTGAAAGGCAACATCTTCTCCACGAACCAACCGCAGTAACGGAGCCGGACCCGAGCTACACAATTCACAAACAAGAACATCGTCGTTATGCCATGCCACGATTGTGGTGGCGTCTTGCAGTTCAACCTCCAGATCAACGGCAAAGTGAAGCAGCCACTGTAGTTGATGCGTGGAACATCCCATGACCCGGTCGCGCATTGTTACCTCACCGGCTTGGTTAAGGGAGATTTCACGCGAGTGAATTGCGTCGCCAGTGGACCAAAAGGGCTCGACTTCGGCACCGATCGCTGCTTCGTTGGAATTGGATCGGTAGTTGTTGAGACGCACTCTCGCTTGGCCGCCAACCTCCCGGCGTACCGAGAGTTCATTTTGTTCGCGTCCATCAATCACCAAGGTGTTGTGAGCGGCTGCACTGCGGAAATATTGGTGTCGGTCAGGATTCCCGACCTGCATCTTGTCGCATCGTCGAGCAGCGCCTTCTTGCGCGATATTCCAGCTATAGAAAAATCCGGAATCCACGATCCAGGGGCGGCCCGCGGCATGGAGCTCAAAACTCAAAGCGTCAGAATGTCCATGGTTGGCTGCGGCGCACCGGCTAAACGGTCCGAAATCGAACGTGAGGTGGGTTTGCTGTTTGTCACTACGCAGCATTCCATAGCCCGCCTCAGTGAATAGCTCCAGAGAGACTGGACGCTCCGCCGTTCGCGAAAGTCCTCTTGCGGAAAGCTTCTCCGGACGGAGCCAATACGTCAAATCCGAGACAATTGGTGAGCTAGCATCAAAACGAAGGCAAGTGTCGGGAAAAGAAGAATCGCCCAGGAGAGGGATGCTTCCGTCATTTCGGCGCAATGCTGTTGAGAATCTCCGCATGCTGAAGATTCTTTCTTCCATCGCCAGCGGCAACGACTTTCCGAGCCGTCGACAGAGCAGTGTAAACGCGTTCAGTTCGGTCGCGACGATGTCGTGATACATGGGGCAGAGTTCGCTGTGGACGCCATCCCCGAGAATCTGCAGCTTAACCTGTGCTTCGAGCACGCGGGATGCGAGGGCAAGATAGCGTTCCCCGCCATGTTCTTTAAAGATCACGGCAAACTCGTAGAGCGAAACAGCTTCAAGAAGCAAATGGTTGTTCGGCCAGTGGTATTCCATGTGTTCCGCAAGGTATTCTGCGTGATCTCGTAGACCTCGCCACGCCTTGTGTAAAAATAGCGGACTCACCTCGGACGAGGCGAGCAGCAAGAAATAGGCCCAAGTCCAGTTCCGCAGTCGTGCAGCTACTTCAAAAGGGGACCTCCAATTCTGACCCTGCCCCGCAGGATTGCGTTGCATCCAGTCGGACCACAATTGGATCAGCTTATCTTTGAACGGCGAACCGCCGGGTGACTCACCTGCGTCGGGTGGGCCACCTGCGTAATGATGCGCGGTACCAAGAGTCAGAAATGATCGGTGTCGGTTCAGATCCCAAGACCAGGATGTGTTTCCTTCCGGCGCGAAATTCCAATCAACTGCTTCTTGGAAATGCACTTCAGGGAGTCCGCGGAAGAAAAATCGCTGCTGCAAATACTGTTCGGCTTCAAGAAGTATCGTTCTGCGAATAGACTCCGGAACCGCCGAAACAATCGAACATACATCGTCAGTCGCGAAGTGGAACATTGGCCGTGGAGCCGTTCCCAGCAGTGAACCTGGAGTGACGCGACGGGATAAGCTGCCCAGTCGGTAACGTGTCGCTCGCGCGTGGTGAGTCAGAAGGTCTCGCACGTACCCAGGGCCACGTTGGCGTGTTTTTTCAGCGAAAGTGAGTAAACGATCCATCATAAGGTGGCCATCTCCTTGTCTTAATCTCCGGAAATTACAGGCCGGCGTCGCGTGAATGAGGACCATTCATAATCAGGATTGCTTTGGGATAAAGGCGGGGGCAAGAAACGCTGTGCGATCCACCTGCCAGCCCGAATTCCTGTAACAACCGCGAGTGGCAGCCAAAGCGCCCACCGCCACGCGGAGACTGATGCCGAACTGAGAATCGCCACCACGAACCCCGCTAACCAGGGCAGCGTGGCTTTTAAAGAGACCCGCAAATTCGGGGTCAAAGCACTGTGCAGCAGGAAGCAAGGAACGCAGGCGCCTAGTTCTGACCACCCGTACCCAACCATGCCAAATCGGGGGACTAAAACTGCCGTTCCACTGACGAAAACAGCTACATGCCAGAAATAGATACGCGTCACCGCCCATTGCCGTCCTTCGACAAAGAGCGCCGATGCTTCCAAAAGGAAGATGCTGTTGGTGAGTGCAGCTGCAGCAATAAAGGGGAAGACGAGAAGCGCCGAAGACCACCGCGCCCCCATCAGTGTTGGCAAGAATCTGGGCCCGAGGAGTGCCAACAGGCAGAAGGCTGGCCCGAGAGCAAAGATCTGCCAACGGGCGCCTTTTTGCATCATTTCGCGTCCGCGTTCGGGGTCCTCCCGGAGTCGCGAAAGCGCAGCAATTTCAACTCTGCCTACAGCGGTGCGCACAAAACCCAACGCCTCAACAGCCCGCACGCCAAGCGCGACGAAAGCTACCGCCTCTGCGCCTAGGAAGCGGCCTACAATCAAGGGGTTAACCAGGTTTCGCAGCTGCCAAACTCGCACCGACGCGGAAAAGCCCAAGCCAAAACTCATCATCTGGCGCGCCCGGGACAGGTTGAAGTTCAGTCGCGGCACAAATCCGGACACAATCCTTGCCGCCACCAGCACAAAGGCTTGCCATGCGACATAGCCCACAACAGGTGCCCAAACGCCAAATCCACGCCAGGCAAGGATGGCGCCCACGATAAAGGCGCAAAGCTGCCCGCCAAACTCAATTTGCCCAACATCCCGAAATTCCAGGGCGCGCTCCAATTTCGCGAGCGGCGGCCCCGCGAGACCAACCAGCGGAATCGTGGCCAACAAGACCAGATAGGGAATCGCGAAGCTGCGATCATGCAACCAAAGGCTGAGCAGCGGCAGCGCCAGCCACCCCAGCAGGCATAAAAACATTGAAATCAATAGGATGAGCGTAAAAGCCGTGTCGTAGTCCTCGCGATTCGGGACTTCCTCACAACGCACCAGATGCGTGTCCAATCCCGCGCGAGTAATGCTCGACAAGAACGTGGTAATGCCGACGGCCGTCACGAATGCACCATAAGCACGTGGCCCAATCCACCAAGTCAAAACCAAGACATTGCCAGCCTGGATGAGAGAGCTCGCTCCGTAGCGCGCGGCGATGAACCCAACGCCACGCTGTGAAAGGGAAACCATATAGGAGGTGTCCGACCCTGTGTTGTATTTGGGCAGCTTAGGCTTGTGCCGCCACGACGGCAGACGCATGTGTCCTCCTTTCCGGTGCTTCGTGCCGCGCAGCCAATATTCCTGCCAGAGTAAAAATCAGGGCGTTCACGAATTGATAGTTCATAACAACGAAGCAGGCGTTAAAGAGGTACACGCACACCAGCACGGGCCAGAGACTGCGCAAGCCATCTCCTGCTAAGGTGTTGTCCCACCTCTCGTCGGATCCCTTCCCCGGCCGTTTGCTCATACGGCTGGCGCGGAACAGTCCTACAGCGATTGACACATAGAGAGTCAGGCCCAGCAGTCCGTTTTCGACCAAAATCTCCAGGTACGAGTTGTGCGCCCAATAGGCCTCCAGGTGGTAGCCCTCGACTCGCCGCACCACTTCCCGTGGCATCTGGTTGACGCCCCAACCGAGAAGCGGCCTTTCTACCGCCATGCCAAGCGCAGCGCGGTAGATAGCAACCCGAATTTCAATGGGCCCTTGCTCTCCAGCTCGGTCCGCTAACGCGTTTTGTTGATTCGGCGTCGCCAGGCTGATGAGCAACCCGAGGACAGCCACTCCAGCCAGAGCCAAGGTCGCCTTGCGTAGCGCCCCTCGCGTTGACAACCCGATCCAAACAATCGAGCCAGCGAAGGACAACCACACAGCCCGCGTCATCGTGGCCAAGATCGCAATTGGGAGCGCCGATAGAAGCAGGATTCCCAGCAATCCTCGAAGTCGGCCGCGGCGATAGCAATCCAGGGCCACTAGGCCAAGCACGTTGAGAACAACTCCGTTCGCCACGGCTTGCAGGAACGGACCGCGAGCGCGGTCCACGTGGATGCCGATGCTGGGATCCAGAATGAAACGAGGAAAGACAAGTAGATCCCAACCCAGCAACTGTGCGATGGCTGTGAAACTTAAATACGCGAGTGTGACAAGCAGAAACGTTTCCAGGTGGCGAAGAGAAGCTGGAGTATCAAAGACGATTCCTGCGAAATAGTAGAGCGCGTAAGGAACCAGGAATTTTGCCGCCATCAAGCTCCAGGTCTGAGCGTTGTAAGGTTGTCCAAGCGTGGTTAGAACTGCAAGCGAACAAAGCACTAACATCGGCCAAACCAATGGGGTTGCTGGCCAAAGCTGTTTGCGTAGGAGTACCGCCCGAACTAAACACGCAATCACGAGCAAACCGAGTGCGACTCGGTCCAGTTGGTAGAGATCGACATCCGGTGGCCGGAATAGAAATATCGCTAGCATCAGGATGAAGAGCTGAGACGTGAGACGGCTGACCGCTAGCAATGGAGCCAGCACGAGGTTTGTCAGCGAAGCTGCAGGTGGTGCCTCCGCCCACTCCGGAACCAGCTGGTTGGAACCAGCCCTCATACACCGCTCCCAATCGCAACTTCCTTCACGGTGCGGAAGAGAATCCAAAGGTCCATCGACATGGATTGCTTTTCGATGTACTCGCGGTCGAGCGCCATACTGCGTTCAAACGATGGATCCCTGCGCGCGGTAACCTGCCACAGTCCGGTCAGCCCAGGCGTAACCGTGAGCCGCTGCATGTGTTCTGGCGTGTACTGTGCGTGATCGTCGAGTGGATGCGGCCTCGGCCCCACCAGGCTCATATCCCCGCGCAGGACATTCCACAACTGCGGTAGTTCGTCGAGGCTGTAGCGACGCAGAAGCCGCCCGAATGAGGTGATCCGTGGATCATTCCTAAGTTTGAAGAACGGCCCTGAGCGTTCGTTCTGGGCTCGCAACGAATTTTTCTCCAGGTCTGCTTCCGTTCGCATAGTGCGAAATTTGCAGCACCGAAACGGATAACCCTTTCGGCCCATGCGGGCGGCGCAGTAAAGTGCTGGTCCAGGCGAGGTGAGCTTGATCAGCATGGAGATCAATGCGAGCGCCGGTGCAAGGAGTAGCAGTAAACCTGCCGACGCGATCATGTCGAGTGCGCGTTTCAAGAGCGGATTGAAGGTCGGCG
The DNA here is from genome assembly GCA_025352065.1 of Acidobacteriaceae bacterium. Lineage (GTDB taxonomy): Bacteria > Acidobacteriota > Terriglobia > Terriglobales > Acidobacteriaceae > JANXUC01. The sequence continues at coordinate 33,510 of JANXUC010000136.1, forward strand.
CAGGTCTCTTCCGCAAGGTGAGCAACGGGATTGTGCCGAGCATGCTTGCGCTGGAATACTGCAGATCGCAACCGTAAGTCTCGGGCACCACCTTGATGTCCAGATTCAGTCCGCGTGCCAGGAATACCGCGCGTCGAGCCGCGGCGACATTGTCGGGAAGGCACACGACGACCTCGTCAATGAAGCGTGTCCGGGCCAGATGTTCCAGATCTTGGATTCGGCCAACCGTCTCAACGCCAGGAGCGGGCTGGTCATCCAGGAATCCCTCGAAGCGAACTGATGTGGGAACCGCCGTTTGTAGCCAGACTCCCAAATTGCGTGCGGTCCGGCCGGTCCCGACGATTACGATGTGTCGTGCATTCGTTTCTGCGTGTGGAGTCTGCGCCAATGCTGAGGTGTCTATTCCTTCACCTGGGAAGGCTTGCGGGCTTGCTATTGGTTGTGGTCCGTACTCCTGGTCGAGTTCGGAAAGAAGTCGCTTTCTTGCTGTTGCGGTGCTCATACTCGGCTCATTCCTCTTACTCGTAGAGTTGTCGATTGCTGCTGGCTATTCGTCCCGGGAGCCCTCAAGCGGTAGGCGTTTAAGCTCTGCAATAAATGGATTCTGGTACCGGGAACGTTCGTTGGTCGAGAACCGTTCCGAGAAGCGATACTCCGGCGGAGCGCAGCATCTGGCTGGCGCGAACCGCAGCGGCGCGCCGCGTGACGTTCGCCTCCAATACAAGGACAATTCCCTCGGCCAACTGTCCCAGCAACACGGCTTCCTTGCCCGCTCCCAGTGCAGGCGCGTGGATGACCAAATAGCCAAATTCCCGGCGCAGGCGGCCCAAGCGGAGCCTTACCAAGTCGCTCTTTGGGGACCAGGTATCCTCTCGCAAGAAGCGGTCCGACGGACACACCCACAGATTTCGGCTCGCTTTGTACGTCAGGTCGTGAACCGGGGAAATCGGCGGTGACGAATATTGGGCGGCCAACTCGGACCACAACCCGGCGCGGGAGTCCACTTCGACCAGGCAAACGCTTTCCGCGACTTGTTGTGCCAGTATTTCGGCAATGCGAGCGCTTAACCACGGGCGCATCCCCTTGCTCTCCACACTGCTGAAGGCAACATGGCGGTGGCTGCCCCGGTGTCCGGGCAAGTAAACCTTCTGAACCAGTTCACCCAGCTGCTTGATGGCGAAGCGATCGGTGGGGCTCGAAAAGGAGTCGCGGATCTCGCGTTCGCGGGCCGAAGGCCGGGCGGCCGGCACTGTATCCGGCCTTTCGAATGGAATGGGCTGCCACGAAGTCTGCGTAGTTGTTGCCATGGTCAAAAGCCTTTCTTAATCAAAATCAGTCCAAAGTAGGTAGGTAGCGTTGCGCAGTTCCGCCGCGCGGTATGGAAGCGAGTACCGCGATGCCGAGGTAATGCAAGACTTCGTCCGGGGTACGAAACGCAGGGTCCAGGTAGTCCGCTATAAACGCGCAGCCGGTGCCCGCCGTGCCCGCTACGGCCAAAGCGGCGACCGCCAGCAGCAGGAACGGCAAACGAGGCGTGGCGGGCACAATAGGGGCTTCTGCGACCATCACGTTGAGGATTCCTCGCGCGTCCAAAGCGTCGACGATCCGGTTCTCTTCTTTCTTACGGTTGTAGAGGACGAAATTGTCTTCAGCGATCTTTGCTGTACGCATCAGGTCGCCTTGCCGAATGGCTTGCAGGCCCAGATCCTGAGACATGGTCCTGTAGCGCGCAATCGTTGATTGATTCGCGCTGGTCCGCCCCCGAAGCCCGTAAAGCTCAACTTCCGTCTTAACCAGCTCTGCCTCAACCCAGGCATGCGTAGGTTCGCGGTCCGTGGTCTCCTCGCGTACCGGTTTCAACTCTTCTGCGGCGATGGCTGCCTTGGCGTCGGCCATCTGTTGCTCAACTTCCGTCACCAGCCGGTAGGAAGGCTGGAACTTGGTGAGAAGTTCAGTTCGCTTGAGGGACAAATTCATCAACGTGGACTTTAACTGCTGCTGAAGAAAGGGATTATCGGCAACCTTGACCGAGGTGGTTTGGCGCTCGGGAGTGGATGCGATGTGATCTTTGAGTAGGCGGACACGCTGTTCGTCTTCCGCGATGGCGGTGTGGTTCTGCTCCTGGGATGCTTCGAAGTCGGTCAGTTTTTGCAGGAGCAGGTCGCGCTGCGTCGCGGCGGAGACCACGTGCTCTTGTTCGAGATATTGCCCCATTTTGTCTTCGGAAATCTGCAACGCCTCGCTGTAGTGCCGGGCTTGCTCGTCGAAAAACTGAGACTGGCCGGCAGCGCGGTGAACCTCACTATTTTTAGCTAGATAGAGCCGCATCAGCGCTCCCAGCACCTGCAAAGACTGTTGGCGGTCGGACGAGCGGTAGCTGACGCGCACGAGGTTGGCACGCCGGACGGGCTCCACGACCAGGAGGCGCTGCAAGTGCTTCACCGCCGCGTCAAGTTGCTCGTCCGAGTCGGGCGCAGAGAACTTGCCGAAAACCTTGTCCAGCGCGCCTAGCCTGACAAGACCCGTGCTTCGCGCAACCTCGCGGAGCAAATCTCGATCCTGCAGGATGTCGACCTCGGAATTTAGTTCCTCTTCCGTCACTTCCGTCCGTACAAACGGCGTTTGCACGTCAGCGGGACCGGCGATGGGATCGATTCGTTGCTTTTCCACCAGGAACTTCATCTCGCCCTCGTATCGTTCGCGAGTCAGGCCCCACATCAGCACAGCGAACAGCGCCAGAGCGAAAGCCAAAAGAAATACGCGCTTTTGGCGAAAAAACACGGCCAGCAGGTCGCGCAATGTGGGCGCCGGAGTCGAATAATCTGTGGGTAACGTCAGTTCTTCGCGCACTTTACCGTCCTCGACCCGTTTTGCTGGCCGTCATCAGAGCTTCGCCCCGCTCAAGTACAGGCCAAGACTGCTGGTTGGAATGAAACGCTCGATTTTGGAAAATTGTGTGCGTGGAACGAAAAGCATGTCACCTGGGTGGAGGTGGAGGTCTTCGGCCAGATTGCGTGCATGCAAAATTCGCTTCATGTCGACCAGTTTGGTCTCGGTGTAACCCTCGGAAACGCGACGAAACAAAACTACTTGTGAAGTTTTGGCCTTATCGGTAAAGCCGCCCGCGATGGCCATGGCTTGTAACATGGTTAGATCGCCACGCAAGTCATATTTACCTGGGCGGCCTACTTCGCCGGTCGCAAGGAAATAAGGATGCTCGAATTCCTTGAGCGTCACGCTGACTTCGCCCTGATTCAGGATGCTGGCGTAGGCCGTTTCAATCTGAGCAGTTAAAGCTGGAAGGGTGAGATCGGCAGCGTGCAAGGTGCCCGCCATGCGGAGGGTAATAAAACCGTCTGGCTGGACGGTTACCGTCTGGTTGAATTCAGTTGCAAAGGTGAAGGCTAACTCCAGGGTATCGCTCTGTTGGACGTGATAGAGCTGATTCCTCGTGCCCTGGAGCTCCGCTCCTGGCGACTCCGGCCCCGAGCCGGTTTTTGTCTCCCCGTATGCCAGGGATTTCAGATTCGCCTTCACCTTTGCTTCTTGTTGCCCCAGGGCCGTGGCCCCGGTTAGCAAAATCGGAACTAACAAATTAAGGAATACTAGAACAATGTGTTTCATATTTTGCCGACTTGCTAACGTAAAGCCAACAGACAGGCGGCAACAAGCCCCGAAAAGTTCTACCTACCGTAGTAGGGTGAGCCGAGTTTGAACAAACGTGCCGGGAATTGGGCAGATGTATTTCGGGGTCAAGCACGTCGAAGGACTTTGTGCTGGGGCAGGAATCTGGGGGATCTCAATGGCCCAAACATGCTGTAGTGCTGTCTGTACCTGTACGAAAGTAGTGTGCCGTTTTTTAAAAAACGTTTTGAATTTGAAACAATTTGCGCTGAGAGCACTGATTTAGTTTCAAAATGGGAGGGTTGTTCCACAGCGAACATAAAAAATCCGAAATTTTGTTTTGCAGAGTTTTGACGCTGCACTAGGATCACCCCATATCCAGCCGATATGAGGTGATTCTAGTGCCGCTGTCTGATACAGTTTTTCAACCCATCGAAGTTCTGGTCGCCGATTCCAGCCAGATGCAATCGCAACTGCTAAGCAGCGCTTTGCGCCGCCGGCCCGACCTCAAAGTCAGTGCCTGCGAAATGACGGCGGAGGCTATTCTTGCCTGGCCACAACTTCTGCGCGCAGGCGTAATCCTGCTCAACCCTGCTCACCACGACGAGGCTTGTTTTGCCACGATTCGTCGCGTTCACACGATGTATCCCAATGTACCACTGATTTTGCTAGGCGAGTGTTACGAGCGGGATATTGTGGTCAGCGCCTTCCGCAGCGGCGCGCGCGGGATGTTTTGTTTTGCGAAAACGTCTCTGAGCTCGCTCTGCAAGTGTATTCACGCAGTGCGGGATGGCCAGGTTTGGGCCAATACAAGGCAGATCCATTTCCTGCTGGAGCAGGTTTGCCAGGTGCCGTCTCTCCGCGTGGTCAATGACTGCGGGCGCAGCCTGCTGACGCCCCGCGAAGGCCAAGTTGTAGCGCTGGTTGCAGAGGGTATGAGCAATCGCGACGTTTCCAACGAACTGAGTCTGAGCGAGCACACGGTAAAAAAGTATCTATTCCGCATTTTCGATAAGCTCGGTGTGTCGAATCGAGTGGAACTGGTGTTGTACGCGGTTCATCACACCGATTCTCGTCCGACACAGTGGGCACCAGAGACCCCAGTGCGTGGGATGCCGGTACGGGCGACGGTGCAGGAGTTGCTGGCAAAGGCGATTCCAGCTTAGAATCCGATCCGGATTGGGACGACTAACGGCTCCAGGCTGCTCTCGGCTACAATGTCGAGCAGCGTGCAATCTACCCGATTGTGCGCGGGTGGACGTGGTTGAGCCAAGGCGTCCACTCCTTATGGAGCGTATCTGGCCGATCTGGAAAATTCCCGGCGTTGGACGGTGCTGGTTTCCGGAGTCTTAGTCGGAATCCTTGCGTTGGTGGTCCTTTACACCAATCGCGGTCGGCTCAGCAGCCCTCTGTCGATCGTCGTCCTTGCCGCAGTCGGCTTACTTGCGCTGATTCTGCAATTGCGCCTTCGGAGCCGAGGAGACGCGAATCGTAGGACCTCATCGCCATGGTTGTATGTTGTGGGTGTGGGAAGCGCACTGGCTGCGCTCGGCGCTGATTTCACTAAATTCCATGCCGACTACGCGCCAGCGTTCGCGCTTTTGGCGGTAGGATGTTTTGCCGTGAGCAGCGTGATTGTGCTGCAGTCCTTGCGCAAGGCGGGATAATCCTGCGGGGCAGAGGAAAGCCTAGTTATTCAGCTTAAAGGCTACTTCGATCGTTGTTTCAACTTCTACGGCAGTGCCATTCAGCGTGAACGGTGAGAAGCGCCAGTTTTTCACTGCATTGATCGCCGCTGGAGCCAATTCCGGCGGGCCACTGATCAGCTGCACATCAAGAACCCGGCCATCCTTCCCAATTACAGTGTCGAGCAGTACGCCACCTTCAATGTCTTTGTTACGGGCCGCTTCGGGATAAACAGGCATCGTCCGGTAGCTGATAAGGGATTGCATGACATCGGCGGCCACAATCATGCGCTGCGGAGGAATCTCCGGAGTTGCAGTAACCGCCGCGCGCTCCGGAGCGGTTAGAAGCTTCCTGAACCGAGCGGGATGCTGATAACTCAACCAGCCTCCGCCCAACGCCAGCAGCGCAAACAGCAGCCCTACCAAAGTTAGGGATCGGGAGCGATTAGCGCGTCTCCGCGACCATTTTTGTTTCGGGCGGGTAGTCAGGAAGTTCAACTCGGTGGCTACCGGCGCGAACTTTGCGGTATCCGCCGCCGAAACCATGAGCAAATGCCCCGTTTCCGTCCATTGCCGAACGAAGTCCAGCTTGGAGGCGTTGACAGTAGAGAATTCAAGGCCACACCGGATGCGGTCCTGGTATCGAACCCGAGCCCGCGCCTGCACTAATTCGCTGGAATTGGGCAGGGGAAACTCAATCCCCACAGATTCCCCTATGTAAAGGTCCCCGGCCAGTACCACGCTGAGCCCGCCCAGTCCGGCATCGACCAGTCGCCCGGGCAGATTCTGCGGGATACCCGAGCGCAGCACAGTCACCTCCACAGGCGACGTCAACTCGTAGCGGGGATGCTTCCGCCGCAGCGGAACTTGTAGGGGGATAGCTGCCATCAAACCTTACCGTCTCTGTTGCCTGAGCCAAACCGGCTCTGGCAGGGGAATCGACGAACCTGGCGCGGGCTGGAGTACTTGCAGACTAATTGGGTCGAGGGCGTGTGTCAATCTGATCAATCGTTCTTTTGGGAGGGTGCTATTTTGCCGGAAGCTGGCGTTCAAGGTGCCGAGAATCCGTCACCTGTGACGCCCATCACACCTCGAAGTGACGCAAATTGCAGTTCCACATTCACCATTCCGGCACCATTGAATCAGGGAATTGGTAACGCCGTGGGAGGGAACTTGCCCAGTCCGGCAGCCAGCCGCCCGGAAGGAACAACGATGAAGCGCAAGTTCAAAACCATAGATGCCAACGAGGCTGTGGCGCAGGTGGCCTACCGCATCAACGAAGTCATCGTGATTTATCCCATTACACCGTCCTCCGGCATGGGGGAATGGGCGGATCAGTGGTCCTCCGAGGGCGTGAAGAACATTTGGGGCACAGTCCCGCAAGTTACCGAGATGCAGAGCGAAGGTGGGGCGGCTGGAGCCGTCCATGGGGCGTTGCAGACCGGTTCGCTGGCGACTACATTCACGGCCTCGCAGGGTCTGCTGCTGATGATCCCAAATATGAATAAGATTGCTGGCGAGCTCACGCCTGCCACGTTTCATGTAACCGCGCGCACGATTGCAACCCACGCGCTATCCATTTTTGGCGATCACAGCGACGTCATGTTCTGCCGGACCACCGGTTTCGCAATGCTGGCGTCGAATTCTGTGCAAGAAGCGATGGATATGGCGCTGATCGCCCACGCCGCGTCGCTGGAATCGCGGATACCCTTCCTGCATTTCTTCGACGGCTTTCGTACCTCGCACGAAGTCAACAAGATCGAACTCCTGAACGACGATGACCTGCGCGCCATGATTAACATGGATCGCGTCTTCGAGCATCGCCAGCGCGCTCTTTCTCCGGAACATCCTGTGCTACGTGGAACTGCGCAGAATCCCGACGTGTTTTTCCAGATTCGCGAGGCCAGCAATTCGTTCTATGATGCGTGCCCGGAAAAAGTGCAGGCCGCAATGGACAAGTTCGCGCGGCTGGTTGGCCGTTCGTACCACCTCTTTGAGTATTTCGGAGCGCCGGATGCCGAGCGCGTGATTGTGATGATGGGCTCCGGCGCGGAAGCCGCCCATGAAACAGTCGAAGCCCTGAACGCTCGCGGTGAGAAAGTTGGATTGCTTAAAGTACATCTCTACCGTCCATTCTCGGCAAAACATTTCCTGCAGGCGCTTCCGTCGACCGTGCAGAAAATCGCCGTGCTGGATCGCACAAAAGAAGCTGGCGCTGGTGGCGAGCCGTTGTATCTCGACATAGTGAATGCACTGCATGAAGGCAAGCGCCCGATGCCCACTATCGGAGGCCGCTACGGTCTATCCTCGAAGGAATTCACGCCCGCGATGGTCAAGGCGGTGTACGACAATTTGGCGAAAGAAACGCCGAAAGAACATTTCACGGTGGGCATTCGCGATGATGTAGGCCATACCAGCCTCGATTACGATTCATCATTTTCTACCGAACCCGACAACGTGGTGCGTGCCCTGTTTTACGGCTTGGGCGCGGACGGCACGGTGGGCGCCAACAAGAATTCCATCAAGATCATCGGTGAAAACACGGACAACTACGGGCAGGGATATTTCGTTTACGATTCCAAGAAGTCCGGCGCGGTCACCGTTTCCCACTTACGCTTTGGACCGAAGCCAATCCACTCCACCTATCTGGTTTCCAAAGCCAACTTCATCGCCTGCCATCAATGGATCTTTCTCGAGCGCTACGACATGCTCAGCGCTTTAGTCGATGGCGGCACGTTCCTATTGAACAGTCCTTTTAGCCCTGAGGAAACCTGGGGCAAGCTGCCACGCCTGGTACAAGAACAGCTCATCGCCAAACACGCGAAATTTTTCGTGATTGATGCCTACTCCGTCGCACGCGACACCGGCATGGGCAGTCACATGAACACCATTCTGCAAGTTTGCTTTTTCGCTATTTCGAAAGTCTTGCCGCGCGACGAGGCCATCGAAGCCATCCGCAAGTCGATTCGCGACACCTACGGCAAGAAGGGGGAGGACATCGTGGCGAAAAACATGCAAGCCGTCGACGAAACTCTGGCTCACCTGCATGAGGTGAATCTTCCCGCCACGGTGAGCAGCACAGCCGAACTGCCGCCTCCTTTTGCCGCCAACGCTCCCGATTTCGAGCGCAACGTGTTGGGCACCATCTACGGCAATCGCGGCGACGAGCTCCCGGTCAGCGTGTTCCCGGTGGATGGTACTTTTCCCACGGGTACATCGAAATGGGAGAAGCGGAACCTGGCGCTGGACATCCCTGTGTGGGACATCAAGACTTGCATTCAATGCGGCAAGTGCGCCATGGTGTGCCCACATTCCGTAATCCGCATCAAGGTATTTGAGAGTGCGCAGCTCGCCAGCGTACCCGCGACCTTCAAATCCACCGAAGCGCGCGATAAAGAATGGGCTGGCCTGAAGTACAGCATCCAAGTGTCTCCGGAAGATTGCACGGGATGCGGGATTTGCGTGGATGTCTGTCCTGCCAAGAACAAGTCAGAGACGCGGCTGAAAGCCCTCAATATGAGGCCGCAACCGCCGCTACGCTTTCCGGAACGAGAAAACTGGGAGTTTTTCCTGAAGATTCCCGAACTCGACCGTCGCAAAATCAAAGTCGGCGCCATTCGTCAGCAACAGGTGCAGGAACCGCTATTCGAGTTCTCGGGAGCCTGCTCGGGATGCGGTGAAACACCGTATCTGAAACTTCTCTCACAACTTTTCGGCGACCGCGCCCTGATCGCCAACGCCACTGGATGTTCCTCCATCTACGGAGGCAATCTGCCAACGACTCCGTGGGCGAAAAACGCCGAAGGTCGCGGACCCGCGTGGGCGAACTCCCTGTTCGAAGACAATGCCGAGTTTGGTCTAGGCTTCCGCCTCTCCGTTGACAAGCAGACGGAATTTGCGCGCGAGCTTCTCAAGAGCAACTCTTCTGCGCTCGGCGATGTTCTGGTCGAAGAACTCCTGACTTCGCCGCAGAAGGACGAAGCTGGCATCTTCGAGCAACGGCAACGCGTCGCCGTACTCAAAGACAAGCTGCTGCAAATCCACACGCCGGAAGCCAGACAGCTTCTTTCCGTTTCCGACATGCTGGTTAAGAAGAGCGTCTGGATCGTCGGTGGCGACGGCTGGGCTTACGATATCGGCTACGGCGGCCTCGATCACGTGCTGGCCAGTGGAAAGAACGTCAACCTACTCGTGCTGGATACGGAAGTTTATTCGAACACCGGCGGACAGTCTTCGAAATCTACTCCACGCGGAGCCGTAGCGAAATTCGCGGCGGGTGGCAAGCCCGGCGGCAAAAAAGACCTGGGCATGATGGCGATGGCTTACGGCAACGCCTATGTCGCCAGCGTCGCCATGGGCGCAAAAGATGAACACACGCTCAAAGCGTTTCTAGAGGCGGAAGCTTATGACGGCCCCAGCCTCATCATCGCTTACTCGCACTGCATCGCGCACGGTATCGACATGACGACCGGCATGCAGAACCAGAAGGCGGCTGTAGACTCCGGCCAATGGCTGCTGTATCGCTTCAATCCTGACCGCATTCAAGCGGGTGAAAATCCGTTGATGCTGGATTCACGCACGCCGACCCGTAAAGTGCGAGATTTCATGCTTATGGAAATTCGATTCAAGATGTTGACGAAGACGAAGCCGGAGGACGCCAAACGCCTCTGGGCCGCTGCACAGCACGATGCGGAGACTCGTTTCCACTTCTACGAATACCTGGCGTCTCGGAAACTGGTAGTGCCGAATGGGCACACCGAAACGCCGACGACGGAAAAGCCGGAAGCGCAAAAAGAATTGGCGAACGTTACAACTTAGGAGAATCCTATGGCCGACCTTACAACGCGATACTTAGACATGGAGCTTCGCACTCCGCTCGTGGCTTCCGCTTCTCCGCTTTCGCAGGAAGTCTCCAGTGTTCGGCAATTGGAAGATGCGGGAGCCTCCGCCGTCGTTCTCTATTCGCTTTTCGAAGAGCAGTTGCGGCGAGAGAGCCTGGAGCTCCACCACTTCCTCAGCGCAGGCACGGAAAGCTATCCCGAAAGCCTGAGTTATTTTCCCGAGCCGCCCGAGTTTCGTCTCGGCCCGGAAGAATATCTCGACCACATTCGCAAGATTAAAGATGCGGTGCAGATTCCAATCATTGCTAGCCTCAACGGTTGCTCTGCCGGCGGATGGATTGATTACGCCACCAAGATTCAGGAAGCTGGCGCAAACGCGATCGAGTGCAACATCTACTGGATCGTTACCGATTTCGGTATGACATCGGCCGAAGTCGAGCAGCACTATCTTGACATTCTGTGGGCCGTGAAGGCTGCCGTACATATTCCGATTGCCGTAAAACTCAGCCCGTTTTTCAGCAACGTTGGCAACATGTGCAAGCGGTTGGATGCAGTCGGCGCCGATGCGCTCGTTCTCTTCAACCGCTTCTACCAGCCCGACATCGATCTCGAAACGCTCGACATGAAGCCCAACGTGCTACTCAGCACGCCACAGTCGATGCGGCTGCCACTTACCTGGATCGGCATCCTCTACGGACGCATCAAGGCCAATCTGGCCGCGACCGGCGGCGTTCACGGCGCAGAAGACGCCATCAAACTTCTCATGGTGGGAGCCAACGTGACGATGCTGTGTTCCACTTTGCTGCGTCACGGAGTAAAGCACCTGCGCACCATTGAGCAAGGCATGCGGGAGTGGATGGACGCGCACGACTACGAATCCGTAAAACAAATGCAAGGCAGTATGAGCCAGCTACGCTGTCCCGATCCGTCGGCATTTGAGCGTGCGCAGTATATGCGGGCAGTGAATAGCATGCAGAATGTGGCGCTGGCGGAGTAGGGCTTGATCGAACAGCCTGGGTGGCCCATTCAAGCCGTTTTTTGGCTTGAGTGGGACAGTTCGGCAGACTCGACAAATATCGACTTGACCTCGCCCCTTCCTCAAAGGCGGTTACCGGGGAGCCAGCCTCTAACCTCCCCACTCTAAAGTTCGTAAAGAACGCAAAATTTAGAATGGGCCACCCACGAGGAATATTTTTCCATTCCCCTCGCCACGCCTGCGCGATCCAGATGCGCTATGATGTCCCATCCAAATCCTGTCCCCTGATCCGAGGCACTCCTGAGCATCGACGCATCCTCAGCCAGCACTACCCGGGCGCAGATACGTAAGGCTGGGCTGTTCTCTTTCGTCTTCGTGATGTACGCGTATGCGACGGCTGGTCCGTTCGGTTTGGAAGACCAAGTCACAGCCAGCGGGCCCGGTTTGACGCTGCTGTTTCATCTGATCATCCCATTCTTTTGGTGCATCCCTGTGTCGCTAGTGGCGGCGGAGTTGACGACCGCCATGCCCGTCCAAGGAGGCTTCTATCGCTGGGTGCGCGCGGGCTTCGGAAACTTTTGGGGATTCCTAGCGGGCTGGTGGAACTGGTCGGCCTCATTCATTTTGGGTGGAGTTTACGCCGTACTCTTCACTGATTATCTGGGTTTCTATTTTCCCGGACTGGTGGGCTGGAAACACTATCTGGTGTCGCTGGTGGTGATTGCCGTCATCGGCTACGTGAACGTGCGCGGCATTCAGATGGCGGGCATCGTGGCAACCGTGCTGGAGATTTTTATTCTGCTGCCCGTGATCGTGCTGTGCGTGATTGCTGCGACGAAATGGCATCACAATCCGTTCGTGCCCATGGTACCTCCTCACGTGCCACCGTTGCAGGTGTTTGGCGTTGGGCTGGCACTGGGGCTGTGGCTGTACTCAGGGTATGAGCAGTGCTCGACCGTTGCGGAGGAGGTGGAAAATCCGCAGCGGAGTTATCCCATTGCGTTGGCTTTGGTTGTGCCGCTATCGATTGCTACGTATTTTTTGCCGACATTGTTGTCGTTGGCAGCGCTGGGCAACTGGCAGGAATGGCATACGCGATATTTTTCCGATGCGGCATTCCTGATCGGCGGCCGCTGGCTGGGTTTCTGGATGACCATGGCGGCGATGGTGACGAACATTTCTATCCTGAATGCAACCGTGCTGACGACGACACGCATGCCGTCGGCCATGGCTGAGGATGGCTATCTTCCCAAGGTGTTGATGCTGAAGCATCCGCGTTATGGAACACCGTGGATCGCGATCATCGCCTCCTGCGTGGTTTATGCGCTGCTGGCGTTTCAGACGTTGACGCAGCTCATCAGTGTTTATGCTTGGCTCCGAATTGGAACGACTGTGCTGACCGTTTTGTCGGGCTGGCGAATGCGGAAGACGCATCCGGATTTGCCGCGTCCGTTTCGCATTCCCTGGGGAAGAGCTGGGTTGTTTTATGTAGTCGCAGCGCCTGTGGTGATGAGTTGCGTGGCGCTGTGGGGAAGCGACCATTTTGGAAAGCTTTGGGGGCTGCAGGCGCTCGCGTTGGGGCCGATTGCGTATGTGGTGATTTGGATGGTGAAGAGGAACCAAGAAGTAGCAGATTCCTCACGATAGAGCTGTTCGGAATGACAAACTTTAGGGTTGTTTTACAACCTTCAGTCAACTGATCCAATCCAGGAACCTGTAGTAGGCCCCGGCCAGAGGTAGTGCCCAGGTGTGGCCGCTGCGCAGGCCAACTGGGGCGCTGCGGAAGGGGATGCCGATGAAAGGTAGATCGTTGGAGTCGCCGCAGATCGCTCCGGCAATCTTGGTTCCAAAATAGGTAGAGGCTGCAACGCCGTGTCCAGCGTAGCCAACAGCGTAGTGCATGCCGTCGAGTTGGCCAGCGTGGGGCATTACATCCAACGTGAAATCGAGCGAGCCTCCCCAAACGCACTCGGCTTTGATGTCCCGTAATTGCGGATAGATTTGCAGCATGTCGCGATAGAGAATCTCGGCGCTCTGGTTCACGGTGTTGGCCGTCTCGGGGAAGAAAGCAGCGCGTCCGCCAAAGAGCAGGCGCCGGTCGGGCGTGAGGCGGTAATAGTGCGTGAAATGCATGGAGTCGTAAATCATGCGGTTGCGTGGGCTTAATTCTTGAGCGAGCGCTTCAGGAAGAATCTCCGTAACCAGAATGTAGGAGCCGATGGAGATCACTTTCTTGCGGAGCGCTGGGGAGGCGCTCGTCGTGTAGGCGCCGCTGGCCAGAATAACTTCTTTCGCAAGAACGCTGCCTTTGGGCGTGCGTAGGCTGAAGCTGCGTGTTCCATTTGTGGATTGCTGGTCGATCTTCTCGACGCGTGTGTGGTCAAACATCTGGGCGCCCGCGCGTTGAACGGCTTGGGCTAGACCGGCGACATAGCGGGCAGGGTTGACCGAGACGCTCATCTCATCGACCATGCCGCCGAAGTAAATGTCGGAGCCGATCTCGCTCCGCAGGTCACTTTTTGGGATGATTTTCAACTGGCGATTGAATTCGCGTTGGATGAGCGCGGCTTGTTCCTCGTAGTCCTCGAAGTGCGATTGCTTGGAAGCGACTTCGAGGTGTCCGCAGCGGGAGAAATTGCAGTCAATCTTTTCGTCGGTAACGATCTTCTCGACGCAATCGATGGAGGCGAGGGAAGCGGCGTACATGCGGTGAACCAGATTGCGCCCGTAGCGCGAAATCAGCGTGGGCACGGGAAGCTTCATCCCGGTCAGCACCATGCCAGCGTTGCGGCAACTAGCTCCCCATCCGAAAGTTTCGGCCTCCAAGACAGCTACGGTGACGCCGCGCAGGGCCAGCGTGCGCGCCGCTGCCAGTCCTGTAAAACCCGCTCCCACGACGGCGACGTCGACTTCTTCCGGCAGAGTTTGCGAGGGATTTCCTGCAGGAATGGATACGGTATCGAGCCAGTGGTTCTTTGCTTGAATAGGAATTGCGAGCCTCCGAAGGGAAAATCTTAACATTTCCGAGGCACCAAGCGGCTAGGGTTCTGCAGCCGTTGGAGCATTCGTTGGTTGTTCAAAACCAGTCCGAAAAATCATCTCGACCAAGCCTGGTGTCCAGTAGGAATAGAACTTCTCGTCGCAAACTTTGTATTTTCCGTAACGCTTTCTGGCATAGCCGCCCCAATCCGGGCGGGTACCGTCGAGGTCGGTGAATTTGTATTCTTTAGCTAAGGCCCAGGAACTGAAAACGCGTCCAGTTTTTTCAATTGCTTTTGGGTCGGAAGCCAGCGCGACTACCGCGCGACCCACGTAGCGCGGCGATTCGGAAGTCATGAAATCCGCAGTCATATCGTGAACGACTCTTTTCTTCCGCCCGGGCGGGACGCTTTTGCCGACATCCCTCCAGTTAGCTTCGGCAGGTGATTGGCGAACATTGAGGCTCAGGAGTTTCGATGTGAAGTCAGGGAAGGAAGGGAATACTTGATCGCGAGGGGATATTAGGAACATAGACGAGAGTCTCGCCGGTGCTCAGAAAGATAAAAGAGTAGGCCTCGCCAGAAGCCCAGCGAAGAGCGTCCAAATTTTGCCTTATTTTTAGGGCCAACGCTTGGCAGTTTCTTCCCAGCCTGAGGCTCGGGCCGCTGGTGCTGTGGTCGCTACCGGAAGGGTAGCTGGCTGCGGAATCCTGATCGGTTGCTGGTTCACAGCTTGGCCTAAAGAACTGCCGTTGAGGCTGGCCCGGCTTGCCTCTAAGACTTCTTTCTCTTCGGATAGCAGGGGCGCGACTAGACGGAGCGCCTCGACTTCTTTCTCGAGTTTGGCCAGTTCCATTTCCTTCAGCCGCAATACTTCGTATACGTTTTTCATGTCTTGCACCTTGGGAAGAATGTGGAGCACAAGTTATTGAGAATGTATGCAGTTAGCTATCGTTTGTCAAGCCTGAAACGTGCATACCAAGAGTAGCACGGGAACCGGGTCACTCGAACTCCCGCTAGAAAGCCGCCGTGACCTACCATTGCGGACGGAACCACTGGTTCCAGCGTTTGGTCGAGGTGGGCCTGGCCTCGTCCGCCAGGCGAGCCAGGAAAGCTGGTACGGCCTCGGCTTGCTCCGGCGTTGTGACTTCTTCAGGTTCTTCCTTCTCACCGAAGGAAGTAGTTGGGAAGGCTACCGTTGTCCTTAGAGTTATTTCATCAGCACCTGTCTGGTCTCGGAGGCCGGAAGCTTCACTCATCTCAGAAGTTTCGGAAATGGCGGCATCAGACCGAGTGCCGTCCGCCGCGAGAAGGCCGGCGACCTCTTGCGTTTCGATGGGCGGCGCAGCGTCCAGGATCGGGTCGGCCAAAACGGCCCACGGGATATGACCCAAGATAAATCCCGCGTTCAGGGCTCGCTCCAACGCGAACTGGACCCCGGAAGCAGTGCTTTGCAGCGTCTTAGCGTCGCGTTCTCCGAAGGCGGACTGTTGCTCGCCAAAGAGCTCAAGAATGCCGACCACGTCGCGGCCTACAGCCAAAGGCATTACCATTACGGATTCGATGCCGAGGGCCCTGCAGGTTTCCTGGTTCACGCGGGGATCGATCGAGGCCTGATCGACGCGCAGCGTCTGCCGTGTTCTTATGCTCTCCGCGGTGATGCCCGACTGGATATGCATGCGGGTCCCAACCTCCGGCGCAATGGGGCCACTGCCTGCGCGACAGACCATTTCGTCTTCTTGGTTCTCACACAGGGCAATGGCGACGCCACTGGCACAAGTGATATAGCGCACGCGCTCGGCGGCTGCATGTAGAGTGGCGTTGAGCTCGCGTTCAGCTTGCTGACGAAGCGCAATGGCATCTTCTGGGCTCAGATGTAGGGCGTCTGGCGTAGATGCCAAGTTTGGCAAGGCTTTAATGCCGGGACTGAGTGATGCTGACGCGAACGTATCAATCTTCTCGGCAGAACGTGGGGGACCCGTGAGCGATTGATGTTCCATTCAGTGATCTTGGCCTAGATTTGTAGTCCTCTCGCGCGTCGTGGACACCGCGCAGACGGAGAGAAGAAACTATATCTCCGAGTCTACCCAGTGTGGCAGCGAAGTCAAGAACCAGAAACCCCCTGCCCTGTTGAAATCAATGGTGCACGCGCTATTTCCGGGCGGGGAGATACTTTTTGTCGATCGACGCGACCACGACGTAATTCGGGTCGACCATCTCAGTCAGATCAATCCGTCCGACCTTGGAGAGCAGCTCGTAGGCGTCCATTTCCGAGAGGCCATAATCACGATGGATCCAGCCGACCAGTTCGGTGAACGCAATACGCAAGGAGTCGTCGAGGGGGCGGTAAGCCCCGACCGCCATGATCGCATGGTCGTTCTCAAACCTTGGCCAATTGATTTTCTGGCCCTTGATCACGCTGACCTGAAAGCGCGCCCGCAAAGGGACTTCGATGGCTGTGCCGTCCACTTCGCCATCTCCCATCGCGGCGTGTCCGTCGCCAATGTAAAGCAGTGCGCCAGGAGCGTTGACAGGAAAATATACTGTGTTGCCTACGCTGGCTTCGGGCGCGTCCATGTTACCGCCAAATTCGGCGGGGACAATGGAGCTACGCGCCTCGCCGCCGGCTGGGGCTACACCGATGCAGCCGAAAAATGGGTGCAGCGGAATCTTGACCGAGAAATTCGAATCCAGTGCCTTGAAGGTGGCGGTATTGGTGGCGTGGTCGATGGGATAAAACCAAATCTTCTCCGGCAACGCGGGGCCGAGCATCGCTGTATAGTTCGTGGAGTTCAGCGCTCCGAAGCCCGGTTCGAAAGCGCCGACGCCCTGATCGCCGTCGACTTGAAGATCAAGAATCTTGACTGCCAGGGTGTCACCGGGCTCAGCGCCGTCTACGAAGAACGGCCCCGTGAGAGGATTGTCCCCCTTGACCATACTCAAGGTATCACCCGGTTTCCGTAACACGTTGCCGAATGCATCCAGTGTGTTGGTTTCGACAATTCCTCCGGACGGAATGTGGGCGATTGGCTCAGCAGTGGCGTAGACGTACTTCACGTTTTGGATGGTGGCATGGTATTGCACCGGAGCAGCGGCCAGTTTCGGAGAGGCTTGTGCGGCTAGCGCTGCAGCCAGCGTAAGCGACGTGCTACAAGCGACGAGCAAATGTTTCTGGAGTCTGTTCTTCATTTGGGTCCTCGATCGGGAAAGATTTAGGCTGGGTCTTGGAATTCGTCCTCCGTGCCTTCTGTGGCAAACGGGAGAGTGAATAGGAACTTTGCACCGTGATTTAATTCACTTTCGGCGCGAATCATTCCGTCGTGTGCCAGGACGATATGTTTGGCGATGGAGAGTCCGAGTCCGGTGCCTCCCGACTCGCGAGAACGGGCCTTGTCGACGCGGTAGAAGCGTTCGAATAGTCTTGGCAGATGCTCCGACGGAATGCCCTGGCCAAAATCCTGCACATAGAATTCGACTTCGTAGCGCAGAGGCCGCGCCCCCATAACAATGGGCTTGCCGGTGCCGCCGTATTTTATGGCGTTTTCCAATAAGTTGCCGAAGACGTGATGGATCGCGTACCGGTCAGCCAGAACTCGTTGGATAGCCGCCACTTCGTCTTTGACTTCCAGTTGCAAATCACGTCCACCTGCGGTTTCGGCGAAATTCTGAGCTGCCTCCCGAAGCAGGTCTCCGGGAGAAACAGGTTGCAGATCGAACCGCTGTTCGCCGGATTCGACGCGCGCGAGTGCCAGCAAGTCTTCGGTCAATCTCCCCATGCGGGCGGCGTTCTTGCGAATGATTTCGAGGAACTCCCGCTGCGGACTGTCTTCGGCAATGGCGTCGAGCACGGTTTCCGAATAGCCCTGGATTGAAGTTAGTGGCGTTCGCAGCTCGTGGGAAACGTTGGCGATGAAGTCGCGGCGCGTCTTTTCCAGGCGCTCGCGTTCGGTTAGGTCGCGTAACACGGCGACAGCGCCGCCATCCGGCATGGGCGCGGCGGTTACATCAAACGTCTTGCCAGAAACAATGGAAATAGCGCGCGCGCCGCGGACCGTTTTCGTCTCGGCAGCTTCCTTCATCGCACGCAAAAGTTCCGGATCGCGAACGGTTTCGACGAGCGGCGCTTGCAGCCGAACGCGCTGGGTCAGTTCCCGCATCTCCTGGTTTGCCCATTGCACGCGCCCATCGGGGCCGACGGCAATAACTGCATCCTGCATGGAGTTGAGCAAGGTCTCGAGCTGCTGCTGATCGTTGGGCGCGGCCGGTAGTGCTTCCTCCTCGGGACGGGGCTTCGGTTCGGTCGGCGCAATCGTGCTTGCCGTTTCCTTGCGGGCCGCTTCTTTGGCTTCGGAATCTTGAATCCAGGCGGCGCGAACAGGGGTTTGATATTCGGACGCTTCTTGCGAGAGAGGTTGTGGCTTTCCGAGGAACTGCGCACAGAAATAGGCAAGGGGTAGGGAGATCAAGAACGCGGCCACAGTAGCCAACCACAGCTTACCGCGAAGATTGCCGATGGAGGCTTCGACGTCAGCCAAGGGATAAGCCAGCCGCACGGCGCCGCCTTGGATGGGTACTGCAACAAATAAGACAGGGACACCGATGCGATTGCCACTTCTTGTAGAAGTTCCTACTTGCCCTTGCAAGGCAGCCGCAAATTCCGGCCCGCTCGCCACTTCATCCATGGAGGAAGGCTCTGCTTCGGAATCGGCAAGAACTTTACCGTTGACATCGATAACGGTCGCGCGCGCACCCGCCGCTTGCCCTTCCTGCGCGGTGACATCCCGCAACGCGTGTTGCCCTTCGGCTTCAATGCGCTGTGCAAACAGAACGGTCTTCTGACGAAGATTGCGTTCAGCCTCCTGCGTGAGAGTGTTGCGCCAGAGACTATCAAGCGAAAAAAAGAGGATAACAGTGACGGCGGCAATCAGCAGAATGAATGCGAACAGAGTCCGGAAAAATATCCAGCTGTTCACTTCGGAGCCTCAAAACGATAGCCAGCCCCCCTCACCGTACGAATGTAGCGTGGATCTTCCGGGTCAGCTTCGATCTTTTCGCGGATGCGCCGCACGTAAACGTCGACCGAGCGCGGAGTGACGTACGCTGTATCGCGCCATACCGCATCAAGCAACTGATCCCGCGTGAAGACGCGCCCGGTGTGGCGGACGAAATAATCCAACAAGCGGAATTCCGTGGCAGTCGTGGGCACGACTTGCCCTCTGACCGTCAACGTCATAGCTCCCGGGTCGATTTCCACTTCGCCAATTTTGACAGGGGAAGGCGCCAGCGGACGCTCAAAGCGGCGCAAAACTGCTTTCACACGCGCTACCATTTCGCGGGGGCTGAAGGGCTTGGAGATGTAGTCGTCCGCGCCTAATTCCAATCCGAGAACTCGATCAGCCTCTCCACCTTTTGCGGTCAGGAAAATCACAGGAATCGAGTTGAGCGCCGGGGTCTGACGGATCTGGCGACACAATTCCAAACCGTCGCCCCCGGGAACCATGATGTCCAAAAGGAAGAGTGCTGGCCGACCCTTTTCGGCGTCTGCGATGACACCAGCACCGGTATTAAAGGAGCGCACGGAAAATGAAGCCTGCTCCAAATGATGTTTGACCAGACGCGAAATGTCTGGATCGTCCTCGACAAAAATAATGTTGGGTTTCACGCCACCATTGTAGCTGTTGCAAGAGTTTTTGATTCAGGTGCAGTTTTCCACAGGCAAGTACGGCCATTCGTATGGAGGATATGGACCTCGGAACGCTATTAAACAAGCCGAGACGTTAAGTTGAATGCTTAAGCTGGTGTTCCTATCGATGTGCCTACTGCCGCTAGCGGATGCCTTTCTGCTTGCGCAATCGGCAGAGCCACTGGCCGGTAATCTTGTTGTCTCGGAGTCTCCAGCCTCGGGATCTGCATTCTTAATTCACAAGCGGGTGGACGAGGTTCGCGTAGTTTTTAGCGTAACCGACAAGCATGGGCGGCCAATGGCGGGACTCCGCGCTGAGGACATCGTCGTTGAAGACAACGGTCGCATCATTTTGGACTTGGCAAGTTTTTGCGAAGGTTCAGGTATGCCCCTCCGACTAACCTTTCTTGTCGACACCAGTAGCTCCATGGCGGGAAGTTTTCGACGTGCATCTGCGGCGGTCCAGCGATGGCAATCTCGACTCTCCGATTCCGGTATGACCGCGACCGATTGGACGAGCTTTGCGTCCAACAAAACCTTTTCGGGAGCAGCCTTACTCGGCAATCGTCGACCCGAGGGCGCCACCGCGATGTTGGATGCTCTGGGCGCGGAGATACTACGGTCAATTTCTGTTCATGAACCGAGAGAGCGGCGAGTCATCCTTCTATTGAGCGACGGCGAGGACAATCTCTCCAGCGAATCATTGCTTGGTGTTATTGCGGAGGCTCAGCGTTCGAATACTGCCATCTATACCGTTGCTGCTCATAGCGCGAAGCTGCAATTTCCCGGGGACAGAGTCCTGCGAAACCTTTCCGAAGCAACAGGTGGCCGATACTTTCTGTTGTCGGACTATTCGGATTCCGATTCCGTGCTCGTGCAGATGCAGTCCGACCTGCGCGGCGCATATGCGCTCAGCTTTTGTCTCCCGGCAACTGCCAGGATCGAAGGTCCTCATGTCCTGGTCCTCCACGTGCGCCACCGCCGCGGAGTGCTGGTGCTCGCCCGCAAGGGCTATGTCGTCGAAGCGGTAAACTAAGATTGCTTCGCTGTTCCGCCCATGGACGTAAACGCCAGTGTAAGCAGGGTCTTCTGTTCCAGTTCGTGTGCCTTCGCGCTGCCCGTTGCAGGACTGGGGCTGGCCGACCGTTTGACGGAAAACACTGGACGATCCTTTGCGACATGACGCAGGCGGGGCATCATGTAGAACATGGCTCCCATATTTGCTGGCTCTTCCTGCACCCAAATGATTTCGTGCGCGGAAGCGTGGCGATCAAGCTCTGCCTGCATTTCCGCTTCGGGGAATGGATAAAGCTGGTCGATGTACACAATCGCGGTGGATGAATCCTTGCGCTTGCGCCGTTCAGCCTCAAGCTCATGGCCGATTTTCCCGGTGCATACAAGGACTCGCGTCGTATCTACAGCCTCTTTGTCCGGCACCACCGGCAGAAATCCGTGATTGACGAAATCTTCAATCGGAGAACACGCATCCGGATTGCGCAACATACTCTTTGGCGTGAACACCACCAACGGCTTACGCCACTTACGCAACGCTTGCCGTCGCAACATATGGAAATAGTTCGCAGCATTCGAAGGCTGGCAGATTTGGAAATTATCTCGCGCCGCTAGTTGCAGATAGCGTTCAATGCGGGCGCTGGAGTGTTCCGGACCCTGCCCTTCGAATCCGTGCGGCAATAGCATGACCAGGCCGGAAAGAAGTAACCACTTTTCTTCACCTGCCGCAATGAACTGGTCGATGATCATTTGCGCGACGTTGGCGAAGTCACCAAACTGCGCTTCCCACAAGACGAGCGCCTCAGGATAGTCGCGGCTGTATCCGTACTCAAAACCGAGCACGCCCGACTCCGACAGGGAAGAGTTGTAAACCGCACAGTCCGCCTGGTCCACGGAAACATTCTGCAGCGGCATATAATTCTCTTCTGTTTCAATATCGATCAACGCGGAATGGCGGTGGTTAAATGTTCCGCGTCTGGAATCTTGACCAGTAAGGCGAACAGGCACTCCCTGCTTAAGCAAGCTGGCGAAGGCAAGAGCTTCGCCCATGCCATAGTCGGCAGTACGCTTGCCTTGGGCCATCTCAAGGCGCTGTTCCAAAAGCTTCTTGACCTTGGGGTGAATGTTGAATGCAGTTGGATAGCTGGTGAGGCGCTCGCCGAGATCCAGCAGTTCCTCACGAGTTAACGCGGTGTCGACTTCGTAAGAAGCCTGGTAACGTCCGCCGGTGAAGCTGTCCCAATATTTCGGCAGACTGCGCAATAAAGGTTTTTTCTTGATGCTGGAAGTGCGCTTTTGAGCTTCCTCGAAATAGGTCTTCGCGGCCTGCCGCTGCGCTTCCACCGTATTCTTCTCAACGTTCTGGGAATAGATTTCCCACAGCGGAGGATGCTCTTTGATGAGTCTGTAAAGGATCGGCTGCGTGATGGTCGGGTCGTCGACCTCGCTATGCCCGTGACGACGAAAGCCGATAAGATCGACAACCACGTCGCTTTGGAACTTGTAACGGTACTCGGCGGCGATGCGGGCCACTCGCACGACTGCATCTACATCCTCAGCGTTCACGTGAAACACCGGCACCGGCTGGCGCTTCGCCAAATCGGAAGAGAAGCGTGACGAATGTTCATCGCTATAGGTGGTGGTGAAGCCAATCAGATTGTTGACGATCACGTGCACCGTTCCGCCAACCGTGTAGCCCTGGAGGTCTGCCATGTTCAGTGTTTCGGCCCAAACGCCTTGTCCTGCAAACGCGGCATCCCCGTGAATCAGTACAGGCAAGTAACTTTGCTTACCGTCTTTTCCCTCGCGGTCTTGCTTCGCGCGTGTTCGTCCGATAGTTACAGGGTCAACCGCTTCCAGATGGCTTGGATTTGAAACAAGATGCACATGGATATCTTTGCCAGCGCGCGTCTTGTAGTTTCCGGTGGCACCAAGATGATACTTGACGTCTCCTCCGCCGAGAACACTTCGCGGATCCACGTCTTCGAATCCTACAAATAGTTCTTCTGCAGGGCGGCCAGCGATGAGCAGCAAAACCGTTAGTCGTCCGCGATGGCTCATACCCAGCACGAGTTCCTTAGCGCCGCGCTCGCCGGAGGTCTCGATAACTTCATCGAGCAACGGAATCAGCGAAGTGTTCCCCTCGAGCGAGAAACGTTTGTTGCCCAAATAGCGCTGCTGCAGCACCTGCTCAAACATCTCCGCACGGATCAGTCGCTCCATAATGAAGTCGCGGTTAGTGGCGGGCGCGGGCGCTTCCATGCGCTGCTGGATCCACTGGCGTTTCTCCAGGCTCGCAATATGCATGAACTCGGCGGCAACCGTGCCGCAGTACGCGGCGCGTGCTTCCTCCGCGAATTCACCGTGCAGTTCGAGTTCGGCGTGAGGTTCCGGCTTCAGTTGTCCGAGCGGGTCGAGAGTTGCCTGCAGATATCCCCATCGCCGGAAGGCATCGAATACGCGTTCGCGATCTCCGTTCGAAGCTTCCAACAATTGCGTCGTTGCTTGGCTTTCAGATTTCATGGATGGATTCCAGACAAAAGTTTAATTGAACCAGGTAGAAAATCATGAGCTTCTAGGATAAAGGAAAAAGGCTCCTGCGTGTTTCCACGAGGAGCCTCATCCTACAGAATTGCGGTTGTCGCCCTAGTCCTGATCGAAGCGGTTGCTTCCTGCGGGTTTCGCCGATGTAGCGCTCCCGGAGCCGTCGTCGTGCTGCTTCTTCCAATCCTCTTCCGAAAGCGCCGCGATTGGGTCGAGCTTCTTCCTTTGCAGGGCTGGGTTTAGCGTGGGAAGCTCCTTGTCAGTGAGCTTCTTGAAGTCTCGCAACACATCGTCCAGTTCACGCCCGAGAGCGTTGGTGCGGGCAACCTGATCGTCGGTGGGTCGGCCGTCGTAGTTGTTGACGTTGCCGTAGAGTTGGCCCAGAAGTTCGCGGATGCGCTCTTCGCCCGTGATCATGCCACCTTCCTTGGTAGCGACGATTTTGGAACGGAGCTGATCGGCATCTTCGTGAAGTTGCTGCAAACGTGCGCGCAGCGAGTCCTTTTCCGGCAGCTTCGACGAGCGCACGGAAGCTGCATCTCGTACTCCCATGATTGCGTCGACGGCATACGTCATGTGACCAAGCAGGCTGCGCAGTTTCATGGCGAGCTCAAACTGTGCTTTGCGGTCTTCCACTGTGTAGTTAGCGCGAGGATCGAGAGCGATCCTCAAGGGCGCAGTGTAGACCTGATCTCCCTTGGTCAGTTTTACGGTGTAGGTTCCGGGCAGAACGCGAGGCCCTGATGCTGCCGCGAATAGAGCCTGCGCTGCAGGGGGAACGATTGGCGCCTTCAGCTGCATCGACCATGTGGCTCGATTCAGGCCACGATGTTTGCTGCCCGCAATCGTATCCAGCAGTTTGCCATCCTGGTCGAAAATCTCAATTTTCAGGTCGCCGAAGATGTGTCGACTCTTCTGGTAGTAGGTGATGAAAGCATCGCTCGGCCTGCTCGATCCGCTGAAGGATTCATCACCTTCAGCCCAGCCGCCATTCGTGCTCATGTATTGCGTTACGGGCGGTCCGTCGACGAGTACTGCTTTTTTCTGCATCAGGTCAGGGGTCAGAGCGCGTAGTGGAGAAATATCGTCAATGATCCAGATCCCGCGTCCGTGGGTGGCCAAAACAAGGTCACTCTCGCGCGCCTGCACAGCGATATCGCGAACCGCAACCGCAGGGAAATCGCTGCCCTTGTAGGCAGCCCAGCGCTGGCCCCCGTCAATGGAAATCCACAGCCCAAACTCCGTCCCCAGAAATAGAAGGTTAGGTACGACTGTGTCTTCTTTAATCACGTGCGCATAACCGTGCACGCCACCACCTTGTACGTTCAGTGCAGTCCAAGTCTTGCCGTAATCGGTGGTCTTATACGCGTAAGGAGTTACATCGCCGAAAGTGTGGCGGTCGAAAGTAGCGTAGGCGGTGGCCTCGTCAAAACGGCTTGCTTCAATCGCGGAGACCCAGGAATTTTGACTCAACCCCGGGATATTGCCAACCACATTCGTCCACGTTTTGCCCCCGTCGCGCGTGATTTGCACGTTGCCGTCGTCGGTGCCAACCCAGATAATCTGTCCGTTCTTCGGCGACTCCGAAATCGAATAAATGGACGTGTGCATTTCGGCAGCGGAATTGTCGATGGTGACACCGCCGGACTCCTCCTGCTTCTGTTTTTCAGGATCGTTGGTTGTGAGGTCTGGAGAGATGCGCTCCCAGGTTTGCCCGTGGTTGCGGGACCGAAATAAGAACTGTGCTCCGATATAGATCGTGCCTTTTTCGTTGGGGCTCATATGGA
This sequence comes from Acidobacteriaceae bacterium, assembly GCA_025352065.1. Classification (GTDB taxonomy): domain Bacteria; phylum Acidobacteriota; class Terriglobia; order Terriglobales; family Acidobacteriaceae; genus JANXUC01. The sequence goes on from JANXUC010000136.1 coordinate 58,639, forward strand.
TCGGCGCATTCCAGTTAAACCGCAACTTCTTTTCCCCATACAAGGGCTGAGGCTTGATGCCGCGAACTTCATGGGTAATGCGGTTCACATGGCCAATCTCGCCGCCTTGCGCTTCCGCATAGAGGTAATTGGGGTCGGAGGGATCTTCAAAGATCCAGAAACCGTCTCCGCCATACATATTTTCCCAGCGCGAATAACTCACACCGCCGGGATACGAGGAATCGGCCATCCAGGAACTGTTGTCCTGCAGGCCACCGTAAACGTGATACGGATTCGAGTTGTCGGTGCTCACGTGGTAGAACTGCGAAACCGGAAGATTCACCTGATGCTTCCAGCGAGTGCCGCCGTCCTCGCTCCGCCAAAGGCCGCCATCATCCGATGCGTAAACAATGTTGCTATTGTCGGGATTGATCCAAACATCGTGGAAGTCGCCGTGGGCTCCGCCGGAAACGCCACTAAAGCTGCGTCCGCCATTGGTGCTGTAAATCAATCCCAGATCTGGTTTGAAGAGCTTATTTTCGTCTTTGGGGTCGACGATTAAGTTCGCAAAATAGAACGGTCGCCAAACCATGAAGCGGCTGGCATCCAGCTTCGTCCAGTTTGCGCCGCCGTCGTCAGAGCGAAATAGCGCGCTGTGCGCGGACTCGATCATGGCGTAGACAACCTGCGGCTTTGAGGGAGCAACTGTGACTGCGATGCGCCCCCAGGGTTTCTCGGGCAATCCCATGCTGCCCGCGCTCAGATCGGTCCAGTGCTCGCCACCATCGGTGGATTTAAAGAGGCCGCTGCCGAGGCCTCCGGAGCGGAACGTCCAACCTTGGCGGCGTACATCCCACGTCGAGGCAAAAATCGTTTTCGGTTCTTGCGGACTCATGGAAAGCATGCCGCACCCGGAAGATGCGTTCGCGCCAGCGAGTATCTTCTTCCAAGTCTTGCCCCGTCGGACGTTTTGAAAACTCCGCGCTCATCGTTGTCGTTCCAAAGGTGGCCGACTGCGCACGCATACACCGTATTGCCGTCTTTTGGGTCGATGAGAATCTTGGCGATGTGTTCCGAATCCTTGAGTCCTACGTTCGCCCAGCTCTCGCCACCATCAGTGGATTTATAGATGCCATCGCCAACGGAAACGCTGTTGCGTGCCCAGGCTTCACCGCTGCCAGCCCAAACTGTTTTCGGATCGGAACGATCAATCGCAATCGCGCCAATGGATTGCACGCTTTGCTTGTCGAAGACAGGCTTGAAGGTCAGGCCGCCGTTAATGGACTTCCAAACGCCTCCGCTTGCCGTGCCGATAAACAGTGTCAGGCGGCCATCTTCTGTGATCGCATCCACAGCGGCGATGCGCCCACTCATGACGGCGGAGCCAATATTGCGCGCGGGCAGGCCGGAAATAGTGGCAGAATCAAACTTGATGTTCTGCGCCTGGGCCGCGATCGGCAAAATCGAGATCGGCAGAATCCAGATTGGCAAAACCAGCGCGCATGCGGCCAGATACAAGAACTTGCTGTAAGGGCGGCGAACCTTCATGTCGGTGTTCCTTTTATGCAAAATGATTTCGAAACTGCGAGGCGAGCAAAATTCTACAGCGTCCCCTTAGTTCTTGGGCGCGTCCGGCTTCTTCGCCGCGGCGTCCGGCTTCAACGCAGCGGGGAGAGCAAACCCGCCATCCTGGACCGGAGTGTTTACTGCAATCTTGTCGTAGGTCGTGCTGGGCGGACTGGCGGTGCCTTTAGGCCCGCTTGCGATCGAAAACGGAAACATCACGCCGTTGACGGGTTTGTAGGAGCCCAGATTGATAAACGATTCCTGCACCGAACCGCGGATGAACATCTGAAATTCTTTGCGGATCTCCAAGTAGGTGTCCGGGTCGAGGTAGTAATAGATGATGTCGCCGTTTTTGAGCGTCACCTTCAGCTTGTATGCGTCGTCGCCGTCCACTTGGTCGTGGCCCATGTATTCGATTTTGTTGCCCTTGGCGGCGTAGTCCACGAGTGGGCCGTCAAAGTCAGCATCGAGCAGCATGCCGCGTAGGTCATCTTCGCCCATGAGTTCAGGATCCTTGCGCCCGCCAAAAGGGCGGAGTTGCCATCCCGAACCGCCATCGTAGGCCTGAACCGCCGTCATGCCCTGCAAAGAGAAAGTTTCACGCACGAGGTTGGGCCGCTTATTTTCCTGCGTGACGGCGGCTTTGAACCCGCCACCGTCTTGTGTGCCAGACATGCGTACGTTCTGGATCGCCTTGATCTTCTCAATGCCACCTTTGGCCTGAGTGTTCTTGGCAACCAGCTCTTCTGCCGTTTGGGCGAAGGCGTTGAGACCAAAAATTAGAACGACAATCGCAATTCTTGAATACGGACGCATCGTGATACTCCTTGCAGTGTTGCGCGCAATTTGAAACAAGTGTTAAGGACTCACTAATGTACAACGCTTAGATGTATTCGTCAGGATTTGGTGAGCAGGCGGAAATAGATTCAGAAAAAAGTGTGGTGGCGGAGCAAGCTCCGCCGCCATGTCACAAAAAACAATGCAAGTCTATTTCTGCAATTCCGCCAGCGCAGCCAGCACTTCTTCGCTGTGTTTTGCCGGATCGACATCTGTATAGACCTTGCGAACCTTCCCGTCGGGATCGATGAGAAAAGTGTGTCGCTTTGCCAGCTTCATCACACCCATATTCATGATGGATCCATAGCTGTCCGTGACCGTCTTGTTCGTATCTGCCAACAGCTTAAACGTAAGGCTCTCTTTCGTGCAGAACTTCTTGTGCGAATCCACGCTATCCACGCTCACGCCCAGAATCACCGCCTTGCGCTGATCGTATTGCGCCTGATCGCGCTGAAAGTTGTGCGCCTCACGCGTGCAGCCAGCCGTTTGATCTTTCGGATAGAAATACAGCACAACCCACTTGCCACGAAACTCACTGAGCTTGACGGGCGTACCGTCCTGCGACTTCAGCTCAAAGTCCGGAGCCGCGGTCCCGACGGCAGGGATTGGCCTCGCCGCAAGAAACTTCGGAACTGCCAGGGCGACAACTGCGATGACCACTGCTGCGAAAATCCAGCGAATCATTGGGTTCTCCACTTCGAAATTGTTGGTGCTAAATCTTTGAACGCTAATCGAATGCTACCGGGCAATTTCCTGCAGGGCCACGAGCAGCCGCTCAACTTCGTCTAACGTATTGTAGTGTGCCAGGCCGATGCGCAGGCAACCACCGGAAGCCTCCACGCCGAGCCGCTCGCAAAGATTGATGGCGTAGTAGTTGCCATCCCAAGTAAAGAAGCCGCGTTCATTCAGCTTGTCCGCGAGCTCAGCTGAAGTGTGGTCGTCGATTCGAATCGCGACCGTCGGGCAGCGGTGGTCAAAGCGTTTCGGATCGGTGATTCCGTAAAATTTTAGCTTTGGAATCTCCAGCAGGCCGCGAATCAGCTTTTCAACCAGCGCCTTTTCATAAGCCTGAATTTCGCGGAACGCCGCGAGCAGGCCGTGTCTTCGTGAAGATGCCGAAGCGTCGACTCCTCGTCCGAGGTCGGCAAGATAGTTTACGCACTCCGTAATTCCCGCGATGCACTCATGATTCAGCGTGCCCATCTCCCAGCGATAAGGGACGTCATTGACCAAGGGGCGCACCTTGTAAGGCGCAAGCCGCTTAAGATACTCACGTTTGCCGTAAAGCACACCCATGTGCGGGCCAAAAAACTTATAGGTGGAACAAGCCAGGAAATCGCAGTCGATGGCGCGAACGTCAATCGGACCGTGCGGTGCATAGTGGACGGCGTCGATGTAAGCTATCGCGTCTACCTTGTGGGCCAGACGGACAACCTCCGCGACATCATTGATCGTCCCGACTGCGTTCGACGCTAGACCAACGGCCACAACTTTGGTATGGCTATTGATCTTGCTGGCTAGATCCCTCATGTTGAGCGTGCAATCTTCTGTGTGGATGTCGGCTACGCGAATTACGACGCCGCGTTCTTCAAGCGCCTTCCAAGGCGAAAAGTTCGCGTCGTGATCGAGGCACGTAAGCACAATCTCGTCGCCAGCCTTGAGTTCGCGGCCGATCGAGCGGCTGATGGCGAACGTGAGCGACGTCATATTCAGCCCGAAAATGACCTCGTCCCAGTCGCAGCCAAGAAAATCCGCCATGGCATGACGCGCGTCCAGGATCACTTTGTCTGTGCGCCGAGCCGTCTCGTAGTTGCCGCCGCTGTTGGCGTTGTCGCGAGACAAATATCCGCTAATCGCGTCGATCACTCGTTGCGGAACCTGCGTGCCGCCCGGGCCATCGAGAAACGCGGCAGGATGCCCATCGAAGGTCTGCGAAAGAGAAGGGAACTGCGCTCGAATCTTGGCTAAGTCGAGCTTCGTTGAAATTTCGTTCTGAATTGTTAACATGATTTTGCTCTCACTTTGTTACCGCCCTCATAAAATCCGCCAACATTCCGTAAGCGGTAGCGTCCAAGCCGGGATGATCCTCAACGATCGCCAAGCCTGGAAAGATGTCCGTCTCAAAATACACTACCGACGACGTTCCTTCGACCAGCGCCAGCGGATCGCTTAGCGGCACTTGCTCCGGCATAACGCTGGCCTGCACAGTCTTACCTGCCTTAAGGGCCCTGCATACCAGCTTATACGGACGGCCTTCAGCGCGGGCTGCTCGAGCCGCATCGCCGGTCACACCGCGAATTCCAGTGCGTTGAATGTCATTCAAATTCAGCTTCACACCCATGAGTACCCTCACCAGTGCGGCCACTTTTACCGCCGCATCCCATCCGTCAATGTCGTCGGATGCATCGGTCTCCGCGACGCCCAGTTCCTGCGCCCGGCGCAGCGAGTCGTCAAAGCTCAAGCCTTGTTCCATACCGCCCAGAATAACGTTGGTCGTCGAATTTAGAACACCGCGAAAGCCTTCTAGTTTCACCAGCGGCAGCGAATCGCGGAACAAAGAAAAGATCGGCACGCCATCCATCACCGCCGATTCAAAAAGGAGACGCCGTCCCTGCCGCGCTGCCAGGGCCATCAACTCGTCATAGGCGTGAACGACCGGACCCTTGTTTGCCGTGATGGCATGAGCGCCGCGCTCCAGCGCCGCTTGCAGATGGTTGATCGCGGGCTGGCCAGTCTGCGCATTCAGTGAAGTTGCCTCAAACAAAACATCAGCCCGTGCCGCTTCCAGCCAGCTCCGAACATCGTGGAACTCGTGTGGTGCGAACACTCTCGTCCGCGAGATGTTGCCTGCACCACTTTCTTGACCTAAGTTGCCGCTCAAAACCTCGTGAGCCGACAAACCATACGGATCGGCAATCCATCCAGTGCGCCTCGAGGCCACGCCTGTAATCCGAAACGCAATGCCGTGCTGATCTCGCAATTCCGTTTCTCGCGCGTCGAGCAGCCGAACGAGTGCCCGGTTCACATTCCCGAATCCGAGAAAACAGAGATTGAATTGTTGCACCCCAGAATTATAGGCGAGAGTTGGCTTAAAGCCATCCAAAGCTGATCAACAAATAGGAGGCGCCAGCCAGCGTCAGTGCAGGTCCAGCGATGACCAGGGTGGCTGCAATGCCCGATGGCTGCGTGTTCTCTGTCTTGCTCCGCGCCGAAAGTGTCAACCCGGAACCGCTGCCGCCTTTGCGCAGAATCAAGCCTGGCGGACGATTGGAAGGCCTGGGAGAACCCTTCGAACGGCTCTCAGAAAGCTGCACGATCGGAGCTTCGTGCGAAGCCGCAGCCTTGTCGGAAACAGCGGACGATCCTGGGTGCTCGCTGACAGCAACGTGGTTCTGCGCCGACGCTTGGTCCTTGGCTGCGTTTTCGACTGCGCCCTCTTGCATTGCAATGGTCGCTGAGTGCGACTCCGGCAAAGGCATCCCCCACATGTCCGGGCTGCTAGCATTCGCGCGTCGCAGAGCGGCGGCCAGACGAGATTGCATGGTCATCTGCTCCGGGGCATCCGCTGGAGACGCTAACGACAGACGGATCACCTCGGGTTGGGCCACAGACTGATGGGCTGCAGACTGGTGAGCTCCGGCAGCCTGCGTCGATGCTCCGTTAGTAGAAATACCGCTAGCCGTAGCCCACGGTTCTGCGGCCGTTGGCACCGGTGGAACCTGAGGAATAGTTTCATGTTTCGCTGCAACCTCTGGTTTCGCTTGCGGCACGGCTTCCTCTGCAGTCGCGCTGTGGACAGTCGGGCTGTATCCACCCTCAACTCGATTCAGCGGCGTAGCGCTCAAATCAAGGTCTTCCGTATTCTTGAGGACTGTACCGTTAGCAAAGATTTCAGCATCTGGCGCAATTGAATATTCCTCGACCCGGATTGCGGCACCCGTTGCTATAGCATGGCGCGCAAGGAAAACCTCCAGCCTTTCGGGGATATCCGTATGGGTGGATAGCATCGTCTTGCCGTACTCTTCATACACATCTCGCGGAAGCTCGATTTCCGCACCACGAGGATCCAGCGGAATGCGCCCTGTGTTGTCGGCGAGAAAGAACGGCAAAGAGAGCGTCTCCTCAACCACCTTCTTCCATTCACCACTCTTGCGCGAGTCTTCGCGCCAAATCGTTGTCTTGTAGAAATAGCAATCCTTACCAGAAACCGCGGCGGACATGGTGTGAGGACCTTCCGCTTTGCCATGCACTTCAACCGGCCCTGGACGAATGCTCCGAATTGCAGTCGCACGCGCAGTCTGCACCTTCCGCCTACGCCATGCGAGCAGTCCCTGGCCGAAGAGGTACATGCCGCACAAGCAAGCAAAGAAGGCGAGCAGGGCTGAAAGGTTTGCTTCGGGTTTCATTTCGCTGGCTGAAAGAATGGTCACAGGCTCAAGTCCGCACACGTCGCCCCAAGTGGCGTGTTGGGGTAGTTCTTTGAGCCTAATGGAGAATCGAACCAGCGGAAGCGAAAAATCTGTAGGAGTTACTTACTTGGGTAAGTAACGTTACGCAAAACTACCTAGATTCGGCGCGGCTAGCGGGCTACAGCCTGCGCTCTTAGAATCTCATCTACCGCGACAAACGCGCTTTCGAGCTCTTCATCGCTATTGTAAAAATGCGGCGCCATGCGGACCCCTGCGCGTGGCCTCCAATCCACAAGGATGTTGCGTTGGATCAGTTCGCGCGCCACTCCCTGCGAGTTCGGCATATCGATGGAAACCGTTCCTGCCCGTTTTTCGGGATCAACAGGCGTATTGATCTTCCAGCCGCGGCGGCTTGCCAGCTCGATGATTCGCGCCGTCTGCCGCTTGGATTTGGCGCGAATCCGCTCAACACCCACCTCTCGAATGATCTTCAGTCCCGGTCGAGCCGCCTCCAATGCCGCGATGTTTTGCGTGCCATTCATAAAGCGGTAACTGGAGTTCGTGTAGCGCGTCGGTCCAATCTCAAACGCGAATGGTTGTTCGTGGCCGATCCACCCTGTAAGTCGAGGTTTCAAGCGCGCTGCCACGTCAGGACGCACATACAAAAACCCCGTTCCTGGTCCTCCGCAAAGCCACTTCAGCACGCCACCACACGCGAAATCAGTATCAAGCGCGGTTACGTCAACCGGCATCGCGCCGACCGAATGGAACATATCCAGCACGACCAAAGCTCCAACGCGGTGAGCCTTTTCGATAATTGCCGCAGCATCCTGAATATAAGCGCTGCGAAAAATCACATGCGAAATCGGCACCAGCAGAGTCTCTTCGTCAATGGCGTCCAGTAGCCGCTCCGTGTGTACGTGAATGCCATCGTCAGTCGGCACCATGTGTACGCGAGCGCCGAGAGCCTGCTGCGCCTCCCAAAAATACATTACCGAAGGAAAATTCAGATCGTCATAGACGATCTTGTTGCGCCTACCGGAAAAATCGAGGCACGACGCCACAACCGCCTGGCAGGTAGTGACGTTCTGGTGACAGGAAACCGACCCCGTCGGTGCGCCCATCAGACCGCCAATTTCGTTGCCAACCTCGTTGGCCAGCATCCACCAGCGCTCTTCCCAGGCTCGCACGCCGCGCGACCCCCATGTATCGGCATAACCCTGCAAGGCAGCGTGAACCTCGCGCGGCATCGCTCCCAGCGAGTTGCTAATGAGATAGGTATTGTCGGCCAGAATCGGAAATTCCGAGCGATAGCGCAGCAAGTCGTCGTTCCCGTCGATACCGCTTGGGGAAGAGTTATTCACGCCCAAATTGTACCGCTCGTGGCATGGAGAGCCAAGTTTTTGCACTTCCAGCGCGAAAATTCAACGTGATCGGCCCTGCCCCGCCGTTCATCGTGACCATCGTAACTGCTTAGGACCGCTACTCGATTGCTGCGGCCCACCACGCTGCCTAGAATCGAGACGAGTTCTCCCGTCTTCCAGCATGGCTGATCGTGCCGAAATCTCGAAGCGCATTGAGCGCGCCGAAAAATTCCTGCAAAAGGGTAAGCCGGAGGCTGCCCTGGAAGAGTACCTCTCCGTCCTCAGCGATGACCGTGAGAACGATACTGTACGCCAGATGGCGGCCGACCTCTCCATCTCAGTGGGCAAAGTTGCAGAGGCCGTAGTTTTGCTGGGCGAACTGTTTGAGCGCCAAGTGGCAATCGGCGATGCCTCGCGGGCAAGCCTGACCTACAAGAAGCTGGCGCGGCATACCGATCCAACCACCGACCAGAAGATTCGCTTCGGACAGTTGCTCGAAGCCTCGAACCGCAAAATGGCTCTTGAAACCTACGAAGCCGCCCTTTTCGAGCTCAGTAAGCAAGGCACCAAGGCGCAGCAGATGGCTGTGCTCAAACGCGTGGTGGCGCTGGATGCGTCCATGCAGAACTTCACCCGCATCGGAGAACTAGCGGCCGAGCTTGGCGATGGCCGGGGAGCGGCGGCGGCCTTCCTGCGCGTAGCAGAATTGACCGAGCAATCCGGCGGCACTCCCGCAGATTGGTATGAGCGCGCCTATCAGTCGGATGGCAGCAATCCCAAGATCGCTCTAGCGTACGGCCGCAGCTTGCTGGCTCAGGGTGAGGCCGGAGCAGCCATCTTCGTCCTTGCTCCGCTGATGAACGAAGGAACTCCGTCCAACGAACTACGCGATGCCTATTCCAGCGCGCTGTTCGCAGCGGGACGCTTCAAAGATGCCGAGCCGCATGTGATGGCTTTGTTCGAGCAGAATCCCTCTCGCCTTCCGCAAGTTACGCAGTTGATCGGCAGCATGATTGACGGCGAGATGGATCGCGACGCCGTAGCGTTGGCTCGTAAATTGGAACAATTTCAACGACGGCGCGGGGAACGGCGGGCGTTTCTCTCCACCATGCAGGACTTGGTGGCGCGGCACCGCTCTTCGGCGGACCTCCTGGAGTTCTTGGTTGAGCTCTACAACTCTTCCAATCGAGAAACCGATTACTGCCAGACACTGCTGCGGCTCTTTGATCTTTATTACAAGACGGCAAACTACACCAAGGCAGGCGAATGTCTGGATCGCGCCGCTGAAGTGGATTCATACGAGCCCGGGCACCAGCGTCGTTTGGAAATGCTCAAGGGCAAACTCGACGACATTCACTACGCTGCCATTGCGGCGCGCTTGGCGCCTACGACGAAGGCAGTGCCGCAGTCGCAGGAGAAATCTGATGGGGCTTCGCTCGGCGCAGCTACTTTGCAGGATCTGATGCTGCAAGCGGAGATTCTTGTTCAGTATGGGATGCAGGCCAAGGCTGGGGAGCGCTTGCAACGCATTCACGAACTCTTCCCTCAGGAAGCGGAAACTAACGCTGAACTGCAGGGGCTGTACGTTGCGGCGGGCATCGCGCCGCCAGCGGGAGTAAAAGTTGCGGCTGCTCCCGCCAAGCTGGCCGCGCCTACTGCGCCCGTTGTGGCTGTAACGCCGCCGTCAGTGCCTTACCCTGTGCCTCCCGTTCCTGATTTGAATCAGTTGACCCGGGTCGCGGAAATCTCGCGTCAGATCTATCGGCAGAGCGAAATTATCGGCGTTCTGTCCGTCATGACCAAGGAAATTGGCTCGTTCTGGAAGTCCACCCGATGCATCGCCGCGACGCGTAAACCCGGCCAGCCTCTCGCGGCCTTTCATGAATTTCAGGCCGCAGGCAGCCATCCCGCTGAAGGTGAGGCCGTAGCCGAGTTGGTAATGGTGGCGGACGATCTGTGCCAGAAAAACGGCCACATCGCCCTCGTCGACATTGCCGCAGCCTCCGAGTTGCAAAAAGTCCGGAACACGCTGACCAGTCTCAACGTGGCTTCCTTGCTGGCACTGCCGCTAAGCGATGGCGACGAGCAAGCTGGCGTGCTGCTGCTTATGCAGGACACCGCGCGTGAATGGAACCCTAACGACATTTTCATTATCAAGACGATCGCCGAACAGGCTGCTATGGCTCTACGTAACCTGGGTCTACGGCGTTTGGTGAGCAATCTCTCGGTGACCGATGGCAAGTCCGGTCTGCTGAGCCGCTCTTCGTACCTCGACATCCTACTCGGCGAAGCTCGCCGCTGCCAGGAAGACAACGCGCCGCTGACCACGGTCCTGATGCAATTCGGCGACAGCAACAACCTCGTCAAGCAATTTGGCCAGGATGCGGTGGAAGCCATGATGCAGCAGATTGGCCGCTTGCTCGCAGGTCATATCCGGCAGAACGATTTCGCCTTCCGCTATGAAACCTCTGCCGTCGCGCTGATTCTGGGAGATACCGGAGAAGTCAACGCGCTGCAGGCCGTCGAAAAATTCCGCGCCTTGCTGACCAACGTTCATTGGCCCGGCAAGACTGAAGCGCAGGCGGTCACGTTTGCTACAGGAGTTGCCGAGGCGGTGATCCGTCCCCACTTCGACCCCGTTGATATCGTCACCGAAGTGATTAACCGTCTCGAGCAAGCGGTGGATTTGGCTTTGTGTGATGAAACCGCTGGCGTACAAGTCCTTGGCTCGACCTTCGCCGCTGCCGCGGTTGCCTAATACATTACCCAACAGCTTCCTCCAACAACTCCGTCTGCAAATCCCCTCTAAGGATTGTCATTCTGAACGGCTCTATGTGAGGAATCTGCTATGGCTTGTTCTACCCGCATAACACGAACCGCATAAGTTTGCGGGCAGCCGGAGCCGCTGATAGACTAGCTCCTCTGCGTGTCTCCGTGGTGAGCGGATCTAAAAAGACGAAATTATGATTCAGTGGATTTACCTCAATAGCGTAGTGAAAGACCGGAAAGACTTCGATCTTCTGACTCGACTTCTGGAAGCTCTGGGTCTGCGCAAGGGCGATGCCTTCGAAGATGGCCGGGGTTGTTCCCAGGAATTTCTCCCTGCGATGCAGAGATTCGACCTCACTCATCGCAAGAAGATCGTTGGCAATAGCTTGGCCATCGACGCCGATTTAGCGATCACCATTTCCGATCCTGATTCCGCGGTGCAGATTGTTCAGAAGCTAGGACTTAAAATCCTCGAAGACTACTCTGGCCCAGACGGGGAGCATCGCCTGCGCAACTTTTTTGTGCAACTGCCGGGAGGAATGAAGCTTCGTTTCATAGGGCTTCGCGCGACCGACAGTGGCGACATCGGCCATCTAGCCTTGGAAGGCAATCTGCTCGGCAACGGCAAACGATTCGCGATCGTCGTCAGCCGTTTTAATTCTTTCATCACCGAGCGCCTGCTTTCCGGCGTCATCGACGGATTGGTTCGCTGCGGCGTGGATCGCCACGAAGATATCGAGATCGTCCGCGTCCCCGGAGCCTTCGAAGTTCCCTCCGCCGCGCGTTCCTTGGCCGAAACAAAGAAATACAATGCCATAGTCTGCATCGGCTGCCTCCTCCGCGGCGATACCGCTCACTACGATGTCATCGCCAACGAAGTCACCCGCGGCATCGGACAGTCCGCGCAGGAAACCGGTGTCCCCCACGCTTTGGGCGTTCTTACCTGTGACACTCTGGAACAGGCCATCGACCGTGCTGGCTTGAAGATGGGCAACAAGGGCTTCGAAGCGGCGCTGGCGGCGGTGGAAATGGCAAACCTGACGAAAGCTATCAGCTCTCGGCCATCGGCTGTCGGCTCCGGCAAAAGTCGCAAGAAGTCCAGCGCGAAGAAACCCAAGAAGAAGCCGACGAAGTAGCCAGGTTTTGTAGCGCTGCCGTCCCGGCGACAGTCCGGGGGCGTCCCGCCCGCCGAGCCAAGTTCGTTGCAGAATAATTCCAAACCCCGACAATCTTGCCCTGCCCAACCACTGCTGTAGACTAGAACTTATCCGCAACCGAACTCCAACTATGGGAACCCGCCGCAAATCTCGCGAACTCGCGTTGCAAATGCTGTTTCAAGCCGACTTGGCCAAGCAGGCTCCGGATGACGTCCGGCGCTCGTTTTGGGCGGAACGTGGCGAAGTGGAAGAAGAAGTCCGTGGATTCGCCGACGACCTATTTCGTGTGGCCTCGGACCGTGGTGCCGAAATCGACAAGATGATCGAGTCTCATGCCGAGCACTGGCGCATGGAGCGCATGGCAGCCGTGGACAGGAATATCTTGCGTGCAGGAGTCGCCGAGTTTATGGGATTCCCCTCGACCCCAAAGCCGGTTGTGATCAACGAAGCGCTGGAAATCGCCAGAAAGTTTTCCAGCCCGGAATCGGTCAACTTCCTAAACGGCGTCCTCGATAGCGTCGCCCGCGAGATGGACAAAGCCGCAAAAGAGCAAGCTTCCAGCCGCTAGCTCTCCAATCGAAAAAACAATTTCTATTGCAAACAATAATTTGTCATTCCGAGCATCAGCGAGGAATCCGTGCCCGAAGAGTAATCTCAGGGGCAGGCATGCTTCACTGAGTTCAGCATGACAAGGGGGCGCCAACTCCCTTACGGCTTGATCACCACAAAATCCGGATGGCAGGGCTGCGTCGCGCTGGAAATACTGCACATGCTCGTAGCCGGGCTGCTATTCGTGCTTAACGTAATCTGCTGCGTATCGACTAGGATGCTGGTGTCCAGAACATGCAGCAAGCTATCGATGCTTCCCACGTAAAGGAACTTGCCGTCCGTCGTCAGTCCACCGGTTGTTGGCGTTTGTGTTCCAACCAGAGCAACGCTCGACGGTGCCTTTGTCACCGTGTTGTAAACAATGACGCTGCTGAAGTTTGTAGGAATGACATAGGCTGCCAAACCATCGCTCGCGACCAGGAACTGTGTTGCGTCGATTACCCCGGTACCCAGATCAATCAACGGGCTTACTGTATCAGCGGCGAAAACACCCAACGGGGAGTAGCACCCCTGCCCCGAAGTCGTGGCTGTAATTTCTTCCAGTCCCGTCGCCTTCGGACCGTTAAGTGCCAAAAAGTGGACCCCGTCCGGAACCGCGCGAATGAACTGGGGCGTACCTGGAGCACCCAGATTTTGTACTACGCCATTGGGATCCAAGGCGATCCCGCCGTTGCAGGTATTGAATACTTGGATGGACCCCGGTTGTCCTCCCAGGTATACAAACGCTCCTGAGGGATGAAAGGCGACGTCCGTTATCGGCGTGACGGTCGGCAGCTTTCGCAGCGAGTTCACGGGGTCATACACATACAGCGGTCCCGCGTTTCCAGCCACGCACGGCAGCGCCGCGCAGGTCGCAATATACACGGTGGCTCCGTCTGGAGAGAACGTCGCCGACTTGGCGTGATCCGATGCAGCCAAAAGCAACGGTGTGCTGGCATTGGTCGTCTGGTCATACAAAAAGACCAGACTCGGCGATGTGGATGTGTCGCTGACCACAGCCTTATTCCCGTTAGGCGACACACCAATCACGTCTCCCGTCACGGAGAAGTTGGATGTCACCGATCCGGCAGGGATCGTAACAACAGCCACCCCATTGCAAACGGGCGAGCCGCCCTGGGTTTGTGGAGCGCAACTTCCAACATAGATTCTCGTGCCAGAAGCGCTCATGATCATCGAGGTGGGCGTGTGCGGCAACCCGATTGGAGTCCCCACCTTCTTCGTCGAAGTATCCACCGGAATAATCGAGCTGAAGCATCCCAGCACAGGGCCATTAATCTTCTTGTCCCAGCATCCGGAACTTGCTGAATACACAGTGGTTGCAACAGGCGCGCCGGTTACGTCAACGCTAATGCCCACAGATGGAAATATCGGACGCACCACAGGCAGACCAGTAAAACCGCCATTACAAGTCGGTGGCAAACACGCTGCCGAAATACCGGCACCACCAGCCTGTAACGCCGAAATCGAATCCGTTTCGCTGCCATTCCCTGACGTTGGCACCGCAGAGCTCGCGCTGACTGAAACCACAGTCGGATTCGTAGTCGTCCAAGTCAGCGGAGGATTGAGCAACGTCAGCCCAGCCGAGTCTTTGACCGTTGCAGTAATCAGTTGCGCCCCACTACCTTTTGCGAGGCTCAGAGAGGTACCACCAGTCGCCGTCTGCAACGCGACGGATTCCACGGAGCAGGTAGCGAATGTCACCGGCGCACTGTTCGTGTTGCCAGCTGTGGCATAAAACTGCGTCTGTCCCGGAACTTTTGCCGTCGCCTCGACCTGATTCAATTGCAGTCCCGGCACTGTCGTACTGAGCGTAACTATGCTGGAATTGATCGCCGTCCAGTTGATCGGCCCTAGCGACGAAGTGATGTCCTGGTTGTTATTGAATGCCTGAACCTGATAGTTCGCGAAGCACGCCGGTGCATTGAGGGAAACGGGGGACATGCACGAAGGCGAAGTATTGCCGGGACAAGTGATCGGCCCCGCCGCGCTGGCCAGCATCCGCTCCACATGCCGATGCACAAAAACCGTAATAGGCGCGCTCGTCGCTCCCTGCGCACTCGCGGTCAACTGCACAGCAGCGGCAGGTCCCGGAGAGCAAAACGTCGGACTTGTCAGCGAATCCCAAAGCCCCGCGCACAATGCCCCTCCCCTAGTAACTGTGACGGCCGAAGGCGGATTGGCCGTCCAGGTAACGGTCGCCGGGGATAAGTTCGTGCCGTAGCTGTCCCGCACCGAAACCCCTGCCACAGCCCCTTCCTCCAGCGAAATAACGGACGGAGTGATGCTGATCGTCTTCGGCGTTATGCCCGCGCCCGGCTTGCCGCAACTGACACTGCCGATAACGATCCCTGCGACTGCTGATAACACTAAAAGAGAACGAACCCTACCCATGAACCCTCCCCGCCCGCTGCGAAATGCGCGGACGAGCCTTGACTAAACTTGATCCACGAATGGACAGAACTAGTACAGCTAGATAGAACTTTGCGGATGTCTGCAAAACTTTCAGTCTAGAGGCTAGCCGCTCTTTCGGCAACTCCAGCGCGAAGAAATTGCGGCAAACCGCATAAAACGCCGCCGCAAAGACATCCGGGACGCGCAAGCTCCTATGCTCAGATGGCGGCAACCAGCTTTGGGGTTGACGAGAAAGAAAAGGAATTGTTATATTCGTAAGGTTCCGCGAGTATTCGTGAGTCGACCTGTACAGGTGCGCTTACGCTCTAAGCGTGCTATGATTCGTTTGTGCGTGGTAGATTTACATCCTGCTGTAGTTTTCAGGGTGCCCTCGCTGAAATGCCCATGCGATGACCTTCCGCCTACTGGCTGAAAAGCCTTGGAAGGATATGCAGGGCCTACAACCGAAACGGAGTGCCTAAAATCCAGGCGTCACCGTCGTTTGTATCAGTCTGACACGGATGTCGGAAATCTCGCCCAGGAGCTTTTGTGCCTGCGCGAGCATGGCGAATGCAAATTTGCCAGCTCTTTTGTGGGATGTGCGCAGATTTTCTTGCGTGAGCGCTCCCGCAGCGGCGTTACTTTGTGCGTTTGGTGTTGGCGGTTGGAATTTTAAGGAGCTGCAAAGAGTGCCTACGTTTAATCAACTCGTGCGAAGTGGGCGGAAGGCGCCGCGGTACAAAACTGCGAGCCCGGCGCTGCAAAGCTGTCCGCAAAAGCGTGGTGTTTGTACCCGCGTCTACACGCAAACGCCGAAGAAGCCGAACTCCGCTCTGCGCAAGGTTGCGCGCGTGCGTTTGACCAATGGCATTGAAGTGACGACCTACATCCCCGGCGTCGGCCACAACCTGCAGGAGCACTCGATTGTGCTCATCCGCGGCGGTCGTGTAAAGGATCTGCCCGGTGTTCGCTATCACGTGGTGCGCGGCACTCTGGATTCGACCGGTGTAACGGATCGCAAGCAGAGCCGTTCGAAATATGGCGCCAAGCGGCCTAAAAAGGCAGAAGGCAAGAAGTAATTTAGGGACGCGACAAAGCTCGTGTGGCAACGGAGCTTGCTCCGTTGAGGACTCGCACCAAAGACGAGTTTTGAAAAGACGAGTTTTGAAAGGTCACGGCTTCAGCCGTGACGCCGAACGGAAAAATTGATGGGGCTTTAGCCCCTGAGGTCGAAGAAAACGCAATGCCAAGAAAAGGACACATCCCGAAGAGAACGGTCGCTGCCGACGCGGTCTATAGCTCGGATCTCGTCACCAAGTTCGTGAACTGCATGATGTGGGGCGGCAAGAAAGCCACCGCGCAGTCGCTGTTTTACGACGCCATGACCAAACTGGAAGCCAAAGGCGGCGACGAAGCCCTGAAGCTGTTTAAGAAGGCGGTCGAGAACTGCAAGCCGTTGCTCGAAGTCAAGTCCCGGCGTGTCGGTGGCGCGAACTATCAGGTGCCGATCGAAGTCAATCCCGACCGGCGTACTTCGCTGGCGATTCGCTGGATCATCAGCTTCTCGCGCGCGCGCGGCGAAAAAGGCATGACCGACAAGCTTTGCGCCGAATTGCTCGATGCGTCGAACGGACGCGGCGGCGCCATGAAGAAGAAAGAAGATGTTCACCGCATGGCGGAAGCCAATAAGGCCTTCGCGCATTACCGCTGGTAAGAATTTGCGATTTGGCGATTTGCGATTTGTGATTTGAGAATCACAGGCTCCTGAATCGCAAAATCACAAATCACGAGATCACAAATAGTACAGAGCTCCAGAAAGATAGAGAATATCGTGGCAAGAACCGTACCCTTAGAGCGCTGCAGGAACATCGGCATCATGGCCCACATTGATGCCGGGAAGACGACGACGACGGAGCGCATCCTGTTTTACACCGGGAAGACTCACCGCATCGGTGAAGTCCATGAGGGTACTGCCACCATGGACTGGATGGAGCAGGAGCAAGAGCGCGGCATCACCATTACGTCGGCGGCGACCACCTGCACTTGGCGCGATATTCGCATCAACATTATTGATACCCCCGGCCACGTCGATTTCACGGCGGAAGTCGAACGCTCGCTGCGTGTTCTTGACGGCGCGGTTGCCGTGTTTGACGCGGTTCACGGCGTGCAGCCGCAGTCGGAAAAAGTCTGGCGCCAGGCTGACAAGTACGGTGTACCTAGAATTTGCTTTATCAATAAAATCGACAAGATGGGTGCGGATTTCGAGCACGCTGTCGATACCATCCGTAAGCGTCTCAACGCCAAGCCTGTAGCGATTCAGATCCCGATTGGCCAGGAAGCCAAGTTCATTGGCGTGGTCGATCTGGTTGAGATGAAGTCGATCGTCTGGAAAGACGAAACCATGGGCGCGGAATATCACACGGAAGAAATTCCCGCCGATCTCGTGAAAAAGGCCGAAGCTTTCCATATGCAACTAGTGGAGGCTGTGGCCGAGACCGATGATGGTCTGTTGCATAAATTCCTGGAAGGCGAGACCATCTCTCCCGCTGAACTGCGCGCTGCGCTGCGCAGAGCTACGATTGATCTGAAGTTGTTCCCGGTCATTGTCGGCACATCGTTTAAGAACAAGGGCGTTCAACCTCTGCTCGATGCGGTGGTCGACTACCTGCCGTCGCCGCTAGACGCCAAAGAAACCAGGGGCGTCAATCCCGATACGGGAGAGGCTCTAACCCGCCGTCCCGACGACAAAGAGCCGTTCTCCGCGTTGGCTTTCAAGATCATGGCCGACCCGTTTGTCGGTCAGCTTACATTTATTCGCGTTTACTCTGGGCAGCTAAAGTCGGGCGATGCCGTGCTCAACGCTGGCAGGCGCAAGACGGAACGTATTGGGCGTTTGCTAAAGATGCACGCCAACAAACGCGAAGACATTCAGGAAATTATGGCGGGCGACATCTGCGCCTGCGTCGGATTGAAGAACGTCAATACCGGCGACACCATTACCAACGAAGATCACCCCATCGCGTTGGAATCAATCACTTTTGCGGTTCCGGTTATCTCCGTCGCGGTTGAGCCGAAGACGAAAGCTGATCAGGAAAAAATGGGTATGGCGCTCGGACGTCTAGCCCAAGAAGATCCCACCTTTAAGGTTCACACCGACCCCGATAGCGGACAGACCATCATCAGTGGCATGGGCGAATTGCATCTTGAAATCATCGTCGACCGCATGATGCGCGAGTACAAAGTCGAAGCCAACGTTGGCAAGCCGCAAGTCGCTTACCGCGAGACCATTCGCAAGAAGACGGAAGCGGAAGGCAAGTACATCCGGCAGACCGGTGGTAAGGGTCAATACGGACACGTCAAGATTCGCCTCGAACCGCAGGAGCCTGGCAAGGGTTACGAGTTCGTCAACGAGACGACTGGCGGATCTGTTCCGAAGGAATTCATCAAGCCAGTTGACCAGGGCATTAAGGAAGCTCTTGAAGGCGGTATTCTCGCGGGCTACCCGATGGTCGATGTCAAGGCGATCCTTTACGACGGCAGCTACCACGATGTCGATTCCAACGAAATGGCGTTTAAGATCGCCGGTTCGATGGCATTCAAAGAAGCTGCACGCAAGGCCTCGCCCGTGTTGCTTGAGCCTGTGATGGCGGTGGAAGTTGTCACTCCGGAAGATTACGCAGGCGCGATTATGGGTGACTTAAGCTCACGTCGTGGACGCATTGAAGGTATGGAGCATCGTGCGGGTTCACAGGTGATCTCGGGCATTGTTCCACTGGCGGAAATGTTTGGTTATGCCACGCAGATGCGTTCGAGCACCCAGGGTCGCGCGGAATACTCCATGCACTTCGCGAGATACGAAGAAGCTCCTCGCTCGGTGGCGGAAGAAATTATTGCTAAGGTGCAGGGCGCGGCGAAATGAAAGCCTGCGCGGCAACAGTTTGTTGTCGACCGCAGGTTCTGGGTCGGCGAAGGCCGCCAGAGAGATTTTGAAGTAGTTTTCGAGTCGGATGGAGTCTGGTCCGATTTGGTGAGGCGAGTGGAAGGTTTTATCCGCTCGGAAGTGCGGCAGGAATCGACGGACGAACGGCAGTATCGGGTCCTGGATTTCTGGAAGTCGCACTTGGATTTTGAATTCTTCCGCTGCCGGTTCCAGGCGGAATGCGAAAAGTTCGATCAGTTGTTGCAGTTGGAAGGCTTAGTCGAAAAGCAGCAGCTGGTTGGCACCTATTACTTGGACGATAGCAGCGGAACTGAAGAAGTTCCGGCGTTTAGCTGAGGAGAGAGCGAGAAATGGCGAAAGAGAAATTTGACCGCAATAAGCCGCACGTGAACGTGGGAACGATTGGTCACATCGATCACGGCAAGACGACGTTGACGGCGGCCATCACGAAGGTGTTGTCGAAGCACAACCCGAAGAACACGTTTCGCTCGTTCGACTCGATCGATAATGCTCCGGAAGAAAAAGCACGCGGCATAACCATTGCCACGGCGCACGTCGAGTATGAGACGGCGAACCGTCACTACGCGCACGTCGATTGCCCGGGTCACGCGGATTACATCAAGAACATGATTACGGGTGCGGCGCAGATGGATGGCGGCATTCTGGTTGTGGCGGCGACCGATGGTCCGATGCCGCAAACGCGTGAGCACGTGCTGTTGGCGCGTCAGGTTGGTGTTCCATATCTGGTGGTTGCGCTGAACAAGTGCGATGCGGTGGACGATCCTGAACTGCTCGAGCTGGTCGAACTGGAAGTCCGTGAGTTGTTGTCGAGCTATCAGTTTCCTGGCGACAAGCTGCCGGTGGTGCGGTTGTCGGCCCTGGGCGCGTTGAATGGCGAAGAGAAATGGGAAAAGCAGATTGACGAGTTGATGAAGGCGGTGGATGAGTACATTCCGCAGCCAGCGCGCGAGCTGGACAAGCCGTTCCTGATGCCGATTGAAGATATTTTCTCGATTTCCGGACGCGGAACAGTGGTGACGGGCCGTATCGAGCGTGGCAAGACGAAAGTCGGCGAGGAAGTGGAAATCGTGGGCTTCCGCGACACGCGCAAGACGGTG
>JANXUC010000146.1 GCA_025352065.1 Acidobacteriaceae bacterium
CTATGCGGGACAGGGACAGGTGGCACAAATCTCCAGTGCGCTGGGGGGTCCGCTGCTCAATAACTTGAGCATCGCCCATGTGACCGCCTTTCCTCCGCATATGCTGTTCGATATCGGCAACAGTACATCCGCGCAGAAAATGGCGAACTTTGTTTTTGCGAACAGCATTGTGACCACCGGCTATTCCCCGATTTGGTCGACGGGAGGCACGTCGAACTGCGCCTTTTACGATATCCCCATCGTCACAATCAAGAGTTGCTTTAGCAGCTATTCGTTCGGCCACAACGCTCTGGTCGCTGTTCCCGGCAAGTTCCCGCCCTCGGCTTGGCCGCCAGGAAACTACTTTGCGCCGAATATCAATGCGGTTGGCTTCGTCAACTTCAACAACGGCAACGGCGGGGATTACCACCTTATTCCGGGCAGCCCCTACAAGAATAGCGGCTCCGACGGAAAAGACTTGGGAGCCGATGTCGATGCCGTGAACGCCGCCATAGCTGGCGCCTATTGATTTGGGGGTATTGCGCGCAAGGCTCGGGTCAGGCCGCTTTCTGGTTACATCTTCTTTCGCACGGCTCAGCTGAAATTCGGGAGGGTTGGAGGCGCGGGTCGGGATCGAACCGACGCATAAAGGTTTTGCAGACCTCTCCCTTACCACTTGGGTACCGCGCCTTAAATCCGAAAAAAGAAACTCGCCGCCAGCGCAGCGAGGAAATATTCAGCCGATAAAAATGGAGCGGGAGACGGGATTTGAACCCGCGACTTCGACCTTGGCAAGGTCGCACTCTACCGCTGAGTTACTCCCGCTCAACCGGTCCCCTAATTATATCCAACGCGCACCGCAGCGGCAATGTTACGCCGGATGGTGGCCAGTCCATTGCGGGTCTAGCTCCGGCGCCACGATTTCGCCGTCTCGCATATGGATAATGCGGTTGCCGTAGGCGGCCGCCTCGGGGTTGTGTGTAATCATCATCACCGTTTGGCCAAATTCGACGTTCGCCTGCCGCAACATTTGCAGAACTGTGACTGAATTCTTGGAATCGAGATTGCCCGTGGGCTCATCCGCCAAGATCAACGCCGGGCGGTTGATGAGTGCCCGCGCCAGTGCCACACGCTGCTGTTCGCCGCCTGACATTTCCGACGGCTTATGATCCATCCGTTTGTCCAAGCCCAGCAAGCCGCAGACTCTGTCGAAATGTGCGGGATCGGCTTTCGTCCCGGCAATCTCTTGCGCAATGTCGATGTTCGACCGCGCATCCAGGGTTGGAAGGAGGTTAAATTTTTGGAACACGAAGCCGATTTTCTTCTTGCGGAGTTGTGTGCGTTCGGAATCGGAGAGCTTGGAAAGATCGTCGCCGTCTATAACGAGGCGTCCATTCGTGGCCTGCGTCAATCCGCCCAAAAGGTAAAAAAGTGTGGATTTGCCACTACCTGAGGGACCAACAATGGTGACAAAGTCTCCCTGCTGGACCTCGAACGAGACTCCCCGCAACGCGGGCACATCCACCTTGCCCACACGGTAAGTTTTTTGCAAATTCTGCGCTTCAATAAAGGCTGGCATTCGCGAAACCCGATCTTACACGAATGCCGCGAAATGGTTAAGCGCGCGCGACGGCAAAATTGGGGCCTGCGTGCGTTCTGGGAACCGACGGCGTGACCAGCGTCTTTCTTGGTCCGCGGCGGCGCACCAGCAGCGCGCGAACATGGCCCAGCAGCTCAGCCGACGACTGCGCATTCTTGGGAAGAAATACGTCCGCATGTGTTTCGTATTCAAAAATATTCAGCCGTGTCGAAAGCAGAATCGCTGGCGTCTGCGGCGAAGCAATCTTGACCGCTTCAATCAAACGCGATCCATCAAGGTCGGGAAGCATCAAATCTGCGATGACCAAATCAATTGGACTGTCGCGGACATGCTCTAACGCCTGTTCCGCGCGCGTGCAGCAAATCACGCGATAACCGCGGGTCTCCAACAAAATCTTGCGAATGGAAAGAGCTTGTTCATTGCCGTCCGCACACAGGATCGTTCGTTTTGGCTTCATTCATTTCCTCGGCAGATGGGATGGAATTTCTACGGAGCGACGCGGAGAGAATCGTAAACCGATTGAGTAGTGTCGTAAAGTAGCGTAGCAGTTAATGAAACTTTGGTGCTACGAAAAAATTTGCGGAGCGCAGAATGCCTGCTCGGCACGCGATTTAATATCCCACAAGAGTGCTGGATGCCGCAAATGACAAATTTCTCGTGCATCCGTTTCCTCAACATTTCCACCGACGTACTTTTGAACGCAAGCCGTGGATGGCACATTGCTTTGCGGCAACGAAACCATTACAACTCTTAAGAGTTGTCTCATGGAAGCGCATGGAGTCCGGTGACTCCCCCGGTCTTCAAAACCGGTGGGCGGTATCTCTGATATCGCCGGTGCGTTCGACTCGCACACGCTTCCGCCAATCCCTGGTTGCGGGCATGCCGGGAGGGATATTCCCTTCGACTCAGCCTTTTGAGAGAGCCATTCTAAACGTTTATAACGCCTGAATATGAGCGATGAAACTTCGCGGTGAGATTTTCTCAAAGCCTCAACCTTCGGGTTGGGAGCTCTTGGGGTCACTCCGTCGCTGTTGAGTTACGTGTCTGCGGAAACCACGAATTCGCGTGTTAACAATCCCGGCGCTGCAGCGACAAAGCCCCTATCGGGCATCGCGGTGTGGCTCATGGGTGGGGGACGGACGCTTCGCAAAGCAACTTGTACAAATGTCTGCCAGAAGTGAGACGGTTATACTTGCGTGCAGATTTTTGCCCCGTTTGGCATAGCGAAGAAAGCAACCAAACAGCTCAGCTTCATGGCCACCTGGAATACCGGCGGGCAGTACATGTAATGGGCAACACCAATTGGAGCAGCAACAAGCCGAGCATAGCGACGGTGGGCACTACGACCAACACGAACCGCGGTCTGGTGACGGCTGTGAATCCGGAGTCGGTCTCAATGGCAGCATTGTTTGGCAACGAACCCTATGGAGCCGGATACATTTGCTCGGGCAACGGCGGCTGCCCTATGGCAAGCTTTGGCGATACCACGGGCGGAACGGTCGACGATTTTAATCTGGCACTGCGCAGTCGGTCAGGGCGCGCTGCGCCTGGGCCGAAGATAGCGCGCTGCACACAACATAAAGATGAGAAGAGCCAGAACTCGCCGCATGGAAAAGCCTCGAAAATAGAGATTTTCCGAGGATGACAAACTTCAGCGCAGGTTGCTAGTTACGCAGTTAAGGCAGCAGGCAAAAAAAAAGGGCGGCGACGTTCGCCGCCCTGCAATTCACCTTAGCGAGTTCTCATTGACCTAACTCGATCAACTCAAACGTTCCGGGCAGGACGGACGGGTACGGGTGAGGATTTTCGGTTGTAGGTTTGGGCGCAGGGCCAAACTTGGCGGCAACGACGTAGACTCTGTGGGTCGTTGGATCGAGCGCCATGGTTCGCGCACTCTTGGCGGTTAGGACGGTTTCCCGGACCCTGTATTTATCGGACGCTTCCGAATCCACTACCGTCAGATTGCCTTCGCCGTTGGAGCTGAACGCCAGTTTCGTTCCTGGATCAAAAGCGTTGGCATCCACGCCATCGCCGATGGGCATCATGGTCACGATCTTGCCGGTATCGGCATTGACGATCGCCATCTTCTTATTGCCGCAGCCAGCGAAAAGACGGCGGTTTTCTGTATCCATCGCGAGTCCGGAAGGCTCTTCGCAGCCCTCCAGTTTCCACCGATGCGTTTCCTTGAGGGCGACGGCATCAAATTCCACGATCTCGCTCTTGTCCTCAATATTGACGTACATGCGACCCTTGCCATCGGCCGCGGAGAACTCCGGCTTGCCGCCGAGTGGAATGTGCCCGGCAACTTTTCCGGTGGCCGCATCAACCGCAGTGGTATCTTTGGATCCCGCATTGAAGGTAAATACTCGTTTCGAAAATGGATCGTAAATAATCGCATCCGGACGCTCGCCGACCTTAATGCGTGCAACTTCGTGCAAGTCTTTGAGATCGAACTCGGTGACCGTCGCGTCTTTTCCATTGCTGGCGAAGCCGCGGCCCAGATCTTGAACAAGCGCGATGCCGTGGACCCCCGGCGTGTTGGCGATATCCCCAACGACTTTGCCGGATTCCGCATCAACGACCATGACGTGCGTTCCGCGCGAGATGAACAGGCGGTGGCCTACGGTGTCAAAGGTTAAGTAGTCCCATCCGCCTTCGCCGCCGAGAGAGATGTGCCGCAGCACGTGATACTGCGCGTGCATCATGCTGCTCAGGCTGAGTGCTGTGATTAAGACTACTGCCCAACGTTTGAAGTTCAAGGGTTGCCTCCGTGTGCGACTTCCTAAGCTCCATGCTAAACGTTGGGCTGGGAAAGGAGCAAACCGTAGCCTTATCCCGTTGACCGGAGTCGCTCCTAACGTTTATCTTCAAATATTCTTCAACACAGGGGGAACTTTCTATGCGCCCACTCGGGTGTACGTTGATTGCAGCGTGGTTGTGGCTGCGGAGTGCGATTGGAATTCTTTTCGGGCTTGGGTTGCTATTTGCAGGAGGACTGGCGGGCAAACTGGCATCCTTGGCTAACGCGGGAACGACGATTCCAGGTTTCTTGCTCGGCCTTGGCGCTTTCCTGGGAATTGCCGTCGCAAGCCTCGCGCTGCTCACAGCGGCTGCAGGTCTAGGCATCTGGATGATGAAGGGCTGGGGACGGGTTCTCACGCTGGCTCTCGCGGGGCTGAGCTTGCTGCTTTCGTTTCGAGTGTTCCTCCATCCGCATCCTTTGAGTTTGATCAAGCCGCTGGTTGACGTTGCGATGATCGGATATTTGATGGTTCCGGACGTGCAATCGAAATTTTCCTAACGCGAAACGAACCCCATGAAGCCTATTCGCAGTTTTGCCAGCGACAACAACGCCGGTGTGCATCCCGAAGTGTTGCAGGCCCTTGCCTCCGTGAACGTCGGCCATACCGTGGGGTACGGCGACGACGTCTACACCGAGCGTGCGCGGGCGAAATTCCGCGAGCACTTTGGCGATGTCGATGTCTTCTTCGTCTTCAACGGGACTGCTGCGAACGTTCTTAGCCTGCAGGCGTTGACGCAGTCATTTCAGGCCGTGCTGTGCGCGGAGGGTGCCCACATCTATGTGGATGAATGCGGCGCGCCGGAAAAATTCACGGGATGCAAGCTGGTTCCTATTGTCGCGCCGCTCGGCAAGCTCACCGTGGAGGCTGTTGCGCACCATTACCACGGCGTCGGTGACCAGCATCATGTGCAGCCGCGCGTGATTTCCATTACGCAGGCAACCGAGATGGGCACGGTTTACAAGCCGGACGAAATTCGTGCTCTGGCGGAATTTGCGCACGCTCGCAACATGTTTCTGCATTTAGATGGTGCGCGGATTGCGAATGCTGCGGCCAGCCAGGGCTTGACCCTGCGGCAGGCAACCGGCGATCTCGGCGTGGACGTTCTTTCTTTTGGGGGAACCAAGAATGGCCTTATGGGTGCCGAAGCGGTTGTCTTTTTCCGCCGCGAATCGAATCAAGAGCTGAGCGAAGATTTTCTCTATTGGCGCAAGCAGGGCATGCAGCTAGCGTCGAAAATGCGCTTCATTTCCGCGCAGCTCGAGACGATTCTGACGAATGATCTTTGGCTCCGCAGTGCGCAACACGCCAACCGCATGGCGCAGCTATTAGCCGAGGAAGTTCGGCGCATTCCGGTAGCGAAGATTGTCTATCCCGTGCAAGGGAATGGCGTGTTCGTGCAGCTTCCCAAACATGCTATTCCTAAGATCAAGGAACGCTATTTCTTTTACGTTTGGAGCGAAAACGTTCCCAGCGAGAAAGGGAGCGACAAAGACGCGAGTGTAGTCCGGTGGATGTGTTCGTTCGATACGACGGAAGAGGATATCCGGCAGTTCGCCGCGTTTGTGGCCGAGACGGTGAAAGAATAGCCGAGTGTTACTCTTCCAACAGCTTTTCCAGCGTCGGCTTGTGCTTTTCTCCCGGCTCTTTCTTCTTGACCGGAACGCGTTTGGTCACGGGCACGGTCCCAATATTTGCCCGTGAGGCAGCCTTCACGGCCTTGGTCACGTTAAACAGCTTTTTCTTCTTCTTGGCCATTGCATCCATCTTGCCATAACCGCTGAGGGCGGAACGATGGCATAATTAAGCCTAGAAGCCTAATCTTTCTAAGACAAATCATGGAAGAACGCGATTTTTTCGACGAGCGCACTGAGAGCAAGAAGCACATGATGATGTGCCCGCACTGCCGTCAGGAAGCGGAATATGACGTCTCCTGGCTAGTGCGCACCAAGAAGAAGCAGATCTCGGCCCGTGCTGATGAGCGTGATCGCGCCCGCTTCGCCAAGGCCAGCACCTATATGGTTCGTCGCGATGATCAGCTTGGCTGCAAGAACGTCCGTTGCCGCAAACGCTTTGAAATCACCGCTCTCCAGTCCGTCGTCTTCACCGACTAACCCCGCCTCGAACGGGCCGCTAGAAGCGAATCCCCTTCATCCCTTATACTGACTAGTTTGGCTTGGCAGCTCGCGTCCAGCACTGTGTCTCGCCGAGAGCTGACAGCCGATAGCCGCCCTTAAGAGGTGTTTCTTGAAGATTCTTGTCTGCATGAAGCAGGTGCCGCAGAAAGATGCGCCACTCAAGTTGAACGAATCCGGAACCTGGATTCGCGAAGACGTTTCTTACGAAGTGAATGAGCCGGATGCCTACGCGCTGGAAGAGGCCCTGCGCCAAAAAGAAAAGCATGGCGGCGAAGTCGTCGTCATCACGTCTGGTCCGGCACGCGCGCAGCAGGTTCTGCGCGAGGCGTTGGCGAAAGGCGCGGATCGTGCGATTCATCTTGAAGACGACGCGTTCGTGGGACTGGATGCGCTCAACACGGCGCGTGCTTTTGCTGCCGCCATCAAGGACGAGCAATTCGATTTGATCTTTACGGGCCTGCAATCCGATGACTACGGTTTCGCACAGACGGGTGTGATTCTCGCCGAACTTCTGGGCTGGCCGCACGCCACGATCATCATGCAGATTGAAAAAAATGACACCGGTATTCGGGTGAAGCGCGAGTTGGAAGCTGGGTTCTTTCAGTTTGTGAATATGCCGTTGCCGGCGGTGCTGACGATTCAGTCTGGCATCAACAAGCTGCGCTACGCGACGTTGATTGGGATTAAGCAAGCCAAGAACAAGCCGATGCGCAAAGTGGCGCTGGCGGACGTGCAAAGCGCGCTGACTCCGAACCTGCAGAAGATTGAGCGCCTCTACGTGCCGCAGAAAACCAAGAAGACGGAAACACTGGACGGTCCCCCGGCTGAAATTGCCAAGAAGCTGGTCGACAAATTGCGCAACGAACTGCGCATACTGTAACTGCGATTGAACGGCTAGAAGTCAGGAGCTAGAACCGAAATGCCATCCATTCTTGTTATTGTCGAGCAGCACGAAGGCAAACTGAACCGGGTTTCCTGGGAAACCATCGCCGCCGGACAGGCCATTTCGGCGGATATGGGCTGGAGTGTAGAGGCGGCGGTAGCCGGGAATGAAATCGCTGCTCTCGCGACAGAAGTTGCTGCCAAGAAGCTTGCCAAAGTCTACGCTGTCGATTCCCCGCAACTCGGTCGCTACAATCCTGACGCGTTTGCCGCGGCGCTGAAGCAACTCATCACTGCGAAGCAGCCGACGCTGGTCCTCATGCCGCACACGTATCAAGTCCGCGACTTCGCTCCGAAGGTGGCTACGCAGCTGGCCCGCTGCGTAATCAGCGATTGCACGGGATACAGAAAAGACGGCGAAAAACTTTTCTTCACTCGGCAGATGTTCCAAGGAAAGTTTTCCGCCGATGTGAGTTTCGCATCGGAAGCGCCCTGGCTGGCGACATTCCAGAACGGATCGTTTCGAGGCGATAAAGCGGAAGACGGCGCATCGGCTGCCCCCGTAGAAATATTCGCTGTAAATGTTGACCCAGCCGCAGTGCGCAACCAGCCGGAAGAGTGGTTCAAAGAAGCCAAGCAGGCCGTTGATCTAACGCAGGCGGAGATTATCGTTTCCGTGGGGCGCGGTATTAAGGAACAGAAAAATATCGAACTGGCCCAACAACTTGCGGCAGCACTGGGCGGCGAAATCGCAGCCTCGCGCCCCATTTGCGACAACGGATGGCTTCCAATGGATCGTCAAATCGGCTCGTCGGGACAGACGGTTTCGCCGAAGCTTTATCTAGCGCTCGGTATCAGCGGCGCCATTCAGCACATTGTCGGCATGAAAGGTGCGCGCGCCATCATCGCCATCAACAAAGATTCCGAAGCGCCGATTTTTGAAATCGCTGATATTGCGATCGTTGGGAATCTGTTCGATATCGTTCCACCGTTGATTGAGGAAATTAAGAAGGCGAAGGCAGCGAGCTAGTTCCGAATTTGAGATCTTATGTTGATTTTTCGCAAACCGCTCGAAAATGTCGAACGACCCGAAATGCTGGCCGATGTCGTGATCGTTGGCGGCGGCCCTGCGGGAATGGCCTGCGCATTACGTCTTGCGCAGCTCATCGACGAGCACAACGCGCTTCATTCCGATGCGCTCTTGAGTAAAGAAAATATCTATGTTCTCGAGAAGTCTCGAGAGGTGGGCCAGCACTGCCTCTCCGGCGCGTTGTTGGATCCGCGCGCAATGCGAGAATTGCTCCCCGGATTTGAAACAGAAGCGCCTATCGAAGCCGAAGTTAGCAAGGAAGCTGTCCACTATTTAACTGCCACTGGCCACTTCAAGCTGCCCGTAACGCCGCCTCCGTTGCAGGATCATGGCAACTACGTCATCTCCATCAACCGCTTTGTGAAGTGGATGGGAGAGAAGGTCGAAGCCGCTGGAATTACGGTGTTCACGGGGTTCGCGGGTTCGGAGTTGCTGTATGAAGGCAACAAGGTTGTTGGCGTGCGGACGGATGACAAAGGCGTCGATAAACAGAATCAGCAGAAATCGAATTTCGAGCCGGGCTATGATTTGAAAGCAAAAGTCGTCATCCTGGCCGAAGGCGCGCGTGGCTCGCTGACCAAGCAGCTTGTTTCAAAATTAGATCTCGCCCGCAATTCCAATCCGCAAATTTACGGCGTCGGAGTGAAAGAACTTTGGGAACTGCCTCCGGGTCGCGTTGCTGCCGGAGAAGTCATCTACACCATGGGCTATCCGCTCACGACGAAAGAGTATGGCGGCGCCTGGATTTACGGCGGCAAAGATAACGTTATCTCGCTCGGCTTCGTGACCGGGCTCGACTACTCCGATCCGCGTCTCGATCCGCATCGCGTGTTGCAGGAGTTCAAGAAGCATCCCTTCATTGCCAACCTGCTGGAAGGCGGCAAGATGATTCGCTACGGCGCAAAGTCGCTGCCCTACGGCGGATGGTGGGCACTGCCTGCCCTCGCGGGCGATGGCTTCCTGATCACCGGAGATTCGGCTGGATTCCTGAATTCGGCGCGGCTGAAGGGTATTCATCTGGCGATGAAGAGCGGAATGATTGCCGCGCAAACGGCGTTCGAAGCGTTGGTGAAAGGCGATTCGTCGGCCAAAACCCTTGGCCTATATCCGAAACGCGTCGATCAAAGTTGGATCAAAGAAGAGCTCTGGAAGGTCCGCAACTTCCATCAGGGATTCGAGAAGGGCTTCTACGCAGGCATGGCGCACACCATGCTGCAGCAGGCCACGTTTGGGCGCGGCCTCTGGGCACGGTACCCTTCGCATGCCGGGCACGAACGCATGCAGCATCTCGATACGCTTCCTACGGACGGCGGCGCAGAAGCCAATCTGCTCGGCGATGCCAAGGGCGATGGCAAGCTTACATTCGATAAGTTGACCGACCTCTACCACTCCGGCACGAAGCACGAAGAAGATCAGCCCGCGCACCTCGTCATTCAAGATACGAATATCTGCAACACGCGCTGCGTAAAAGAATTTGGCAACCCCTGTACGCACTTCTGTCCGGCAAATGTTTACGAAATGGTGGAAGACACTTCGTCAGGTGCAGGAGCACCTTCAGCCACACCCGCCAAGCGCATCAGCCTGAACGCCGCCAACTGCGTGCATTGCAAGACCTGCGACATCATGGACCCGTACCAAATCATCAACTGGGTGCCGCCTGAGGGCGGCGGTGGCCCAAACTACGACGGGATGTGAGGTTCTAGGCGCGCCTGGCAATTCTTCTGGCAAGCGTCCTTGGGCCATCCGGTGAACTGCGCGACTCTTGACTTAGTCTAATGACTTAGTCCATACTCCGATCATGGAAGTCAACATCCACGAAGCCAAGACGCACCTTTCGCGGCTCTTGCAGCGTGTTGCGAATGGCGAAGAAATCACCATTGCGCGAGCGGGCGTGCCTGTAGCGCGGTTGGTTGCTGTCCATGCGAAGCCTGCAACGCGTCCGCTCGGCATGGATCGGGATACGTTGTTCATCGCGGATGACTTTGACGCTCCTTTGCCTCCGGAAGTGATGGCTGCCTTTTTGGGCGCGTCTGTGCAGGGCAAGAAATCGGCTGCCAAGAACGGGAAGCGACGGAAACGGGCGTGAAGTATCTCCTGGATACATCCGTCTGGCTATGGAGCGTCGGTCCAACCGAGAGGTTGAACAAGAAAGCCCGTGAACTCCTCGCGGACGGCCAGCATGAGTTGTATCTCTCTGTGGCGAGTTCGTGGGAAATCAGCATTAAAGCAGCTTTGGGTAAGCTGCGTATTCCGGAACCACTCGGCCGCTATTTGCCCAAGCGGCTAGGTGAGCAAGGCATCCAGACTCTTCCAATATTGCAACACCATGCGCTGGGAGTCTACGAGTTGCCGCCTCGCCACAACGATCCCTTTGATCGTATGCTCATCTCCCAGGCCCGCGCAGAGGGAATGGTGATTTTGACATCGGATCGGATTTTCGCACAGTATCCTGTAGAAATTCTTCTTAGCGGAAAATAGTTCCGCCTACCCTCGCTTTGCAATGGCATCCTATTGGGATGACCACCATCATCTTGCTGACCATCTCCAACATTTTCATGACGTTTGCCTGGTATGGGCACCTGAAGTATAGGCAGGTGCCACTGCTGGAAGTAATTCTTGTCAGCTGGGGCATCGCCTTCTTCGAGTATTGCTTTCAGGTGCCAGCCAACCGGATTGGCTCGTATCAATTCTCTCCCGTGCAATTGAAAACGATTCAGGAAGTTATTACGCTGACGGTGTTCGCAATTTTCTCGGTCACCTATTTGAAGCAAGAGATGCGCTGGAACTACCTTGTCGGATTTGCGCTGATGTGCGCGGCGGTGTGGGTCATCTTTCGGAAGTGGTAAGGAACTGGCTGTCGGCTCTCGACTAGATCTGCCAAACTGCGCGGATGGCCTATAATTAGGGCTCAGTTTCCGACCGGCGTTTCCTGCGGGGATACCTAAGGCGCGCGCGGCGGTGAGTGCATGCGTAATTTGCGCATGCACTCCAAGGGTGTAGGTGGAAACGCCTGCGCCTCCCGGCTTCGCGAGAGGCCTTGGAAAGGAAACGCTCTCCGGGCCCAGCCCGCCTGCCTCCTTTTACCCTCTCGAGAATCTTAAAAAGAAGTCGTAACTATGTCCCTCGTTGACAAATACGGCCGTGCCATCACCGACCTCCGGATTTCCATTACGGACCGGTGTAACTATAAGTGCGTCTATTGCAGAACTGGAACGAGCGGCGCTCTATATTCCGAGCTGACATTTGAAGAATACTTTCGCATGGCTCGGCTCTTTGTAGCCTTGGGCATCACGAAGGTTCGGCTGACCGGCGGGGAGCCTCTATTAAGGAACGGTCTAGTGGATTTTGTGCGCGAACTCTCAAAACTGCGTACGGTCGAAGGGAAGGTTCCTGATATTGCTGTTACGACGAACGGGCATTTGCTGGCCGATCTGGCGCAGCCTTTGAAAGATGCCGGGCTGCGGCGCGTGACCGTAAGCCTGGATGCTGTCGATCCCGAACGCTTCGCGCGCATCACGCGTGTGCCGGATGGTTATGAGAACGTCGTCGCCGGAATTCGTGCCGCGCGCAGGGTCGGGCTTGACCCCGTTAAAGTGAACTGCGTTCTTCTGCGGGGCTTTAACGAAGATCAGATTATTCCACTGGGAAAATTCGCCCGCGAAGAGGGCGTCGTCGTGCGCTTCATCGAATTCATGCCGCTGGAAGAAGATCGGGCCTGGTCGCGCGACAAAGTCGTTGATCTTGCAGAAATTGTTGCCACAATGTCCGAGTATCGCCCGCTGGTTGAGATTCCGAACGAACGCAGTGAGACTGCGCGCAAATATCGCTTCGACGACGGCATTGGCGAAATTGGAATCATCGCGCCGGTTTCCATGCCGTTTTGCGGACATTGCAGCCGCATCCGCGTCACCTCTGATGGCAAGATTCGCACTTGTCTTTTCTCCGTGTGGGATCACGACCTCTACAGCGTGATGCAACGCGGCGGTTCGGACGAGGAGTGTCTCCGGTTCATCCGTGAGGTCGCCCTGATGAAGGAAGCCCGGCACCACATCGGCGAACCGGATTTTGTGCCGGCCTCGCGGACGATGGTGCATATCGGAGGATAACGGCGGCTCTCGGCTATTAGCTCTCGGCTACTGCTTTTGACAGCCGAAAGCCAACAGCCCATCAGCCAATCCGGTAAACTAGATTCAACCCCATGCCCGACCGTACATTCACTCTCGAAGAAGCTCAGTCCATGCTTCCCGTTCTCGAAGGATTGCTGCGTAGGGCGATTGATGGCAAGCAGTTCATCGACGACGTCAATTCCGAATTCCAGGCCTTGGCGCATCGCGTCTACCTTAGCGGAGGCCTGCTGGTGAACGTGGCCCATTTCGCCCGCCGCCGCGCCGAACATGATAAGGCCATGCAGCGCGTGAAAGATGCAGTCCACGAAATCGACGCTATCGGCGTGCAGGTCAAAGACCTCGATATCGGCCTGCTGGATTTCCCCTGTGTGGTAAAAGGCACGACCATCCTGCTCTGCTGGAAGTTGGGCGAAAAGCAGATTGCCCACTGGCACGGCACAGATGAAGGCTTCGGCAGCCGTAAGCCGCTCGACGAAAGTATTCTCGGACCGAAAGACCAGCCCGGGAAGATCAACTAAGAGTCCACAAATTCTTACGTTGAAAACTGCTCGTGCCGGTAAAATGCAACTGTCATCCTGACGCCGAGCGTTTTTTGCGAGGTGGAAGGATCCCCAAGTGCTGACACTACGATACTGTTGAGAGGCATTCTCACAAAGCACTCAACCTAGGTTGTTATGCACGCTGCATTGTGAGAATTCTCTTGTTGTTGGGCCAGGATCGTCCAGATCGGAGTCCAATGGAACGCAAATATTGGGTCTACATCCTCTCCAGTCAAAGCGGCACCCTCTACACCGGTATGACCAACAGCATCGAACGCCGCATGCGCGAACACAAAAGCGGTGAATTCGAAGGCTTCGCCAGCAAGTACGGTTGCACCCGCCTCGTTTACTAGGAAAGCTTCGACGACGTACGCAACGCCATTGATCGAGAGAAGATGCTGAAAGGCTGGAGGCGTTCCAAGAAGATCGACCTGATTGAGTCTGTCAACCCGCGTTGGCAGGACCTAGCGGAAAAGTGGGGTGCGCAGTTGGCGTTCCCGAACGAATCGATCAAGAACAGGTAAGAACAGTTCAAGACTGTCATCCTGACGCCGAGCGTTCTTTGCGAGGTGGAAGGATCCCCAAGTGCTGACGCTGCTGTACTGTTGAGAGGCATTCTCACAGGGCACCCAATCCAAAGTTGTGCACGCTGCACTGTAAGAATTCCTTGCAATAGTGAATCCAACTGAAATAGCAGGGGATTCTTCCACCTCGCAAAGAACGCTCGGCGTCAGAATGACAGTATTCTGGGGTTGACGGATCGGGTTGGCTGAAAAAACCCTGCAAGATTCGCCCTGTAAGCCGATCTTCCATGGTCGGAGTCTCTCCCGGGTGCCGAGGTATGTACTGGTGTGCCAAGGCATCCCGCCAAGCT
The DNA here is from genome assembly GCA_025352065.1 of Acidobacteriaceae bacterium. GTDB lineage: Bacteria > Acidobacteriota > Terriglobia > Terriglobales > Acidobacteriaceae > JANXUC01. Next base: position 14,031 of record JANXUC010000146.1, read on the forward strand.
CTGCTAGAATCTGACTTATCCGGCGCGGCCTCAAAAGGCCGCCCCATATTGAGGTTTCCCATGTTTTTGTTGCCGAATCGTAAGACTGTTCCTGCGCTGACGGCGCTCATGCTGCTGGTTTTGACCATCGCTTCCTGCAAAAACTTCTTTGTGGACCCGAAGCTGACGTCGATCGCGGTGAACCCGTCCACCGCATCCCTTGCAATTGCGGGGACTTCTCAATTGCTTGCGACGGGCACCTATGACGACAGCAGCACCAAGGATGTGACGCAATCCGTAACTTGGACAGTTACAGCGAGCAATCCGACCGGCTCAGCTACGGTTGGGAATTCGGCTGGAAAGAAGGGTTTGGTCACGGGAGTCTTGGCGGGTACAGCCACAGTCCAGGCGAGTGCCGGTGGCGCGACAGCAGGCACGGCCACAGTTACCGTGGCACTGACGCTCCAGAGCATAGCAATAACCCCGGCAAATAGCGCAGTCAGCAAAGGCTCGCAGCCGACGGTGCCTTTCAAGGCCATGGGTACCTACTCCGACGGTTCGGTACTCGATATCACCAGTGCCGTCACGTGGACAGCCAGTACGTCCGACGTGACCTTCAGTACGACAAGCATAGGTCTCGCGACCATTGTGAGCGTTCCGGCCACGAACCCAATCATAATTAAGGCAACATCGACGCCTGCGACAGGCTCGATCATCGGGCAGACGAACTTGACGATTAACCCTTAATCTCGCGGAAGCGGCCGAGTGCTTACTTAAGGAGCCCCTCTGTGGCGTCCCTTTTTATTTTAAGCAACGTGGACAGCATGTAGCACGCCTACTACAGATTCTTCTTGATTCCGCAGGTATGATTGCATGAAGGAAATCCATCGACTCCGTGCTGCGATTTTTCCCTAAACTGGCAACAGTGCTTGCTCTCGTGCTCTCCCTCGCCGCCTGCAAGAACCACGGCGGCCGGTCGCACGAGGTCGCCTACGTTTCCGCGCCGCAGACTTTTCTGCGGGATCGCGTAGCGACCGTCTACAACAAGGTTGCTACCGTAAAAAACGGCGACCGCCTGGAGGTTCTGGAGCGCACCAATAACAAGCGTTTCGTCCACGTGCGCATGGCGAATGGGACCGACGGCTGGGTGGAGCAGCGCTCCCTCGTCGGCGAAGATGTTTTCCAGGCGTTCCAAAAACTGGCGACCGACAACGCCAAGTCCGTGGTGCAAGCGCAGGGCATCACGCATTCGGAAACCAATCTTCACGTCACTCCCGGACGCGAGACCGAGCATCTCTACCAGCTCACGCAAGGTGGCAAAGTTGCTCTACTGAAACGCGCGGTAGCAGAGAAGACGTTGCCCGGAGGCGCTCCCGCCAGGCCGAAGCAAACGGCAAACGAAAAAGCTTCGAAAGCTACCGACGCGCCGCAGCCGATTCTCGAAGACTGGTGGCTGCTTCGCGATGATCAGAATCGCGTGGGCTGGGTATTGGCGCGCCTGATCGACCTCGACGTCCCGCTCGAAATCGCGCAATACGCCGAGGGCCAACGCATGGTCGCGTTCTTTGTCCTGCGAGAAGTGCAGGACACCAACGAGGGCGTCACGAAACAAGTTCCGGAATATCTAGTCCTCTCCACCGAGCCAAAAGATGGCCAAGACTTCGACTTCAACCAGGTTCGAGTCTTCACATGGAACACCAAGCGTCATCGCTACGAAACCGCTTACCGCGAGCATCATCTGAACGGCCAACTCCCAGTCACGGTCTCACACGAAGACGTTGGCAAAGAGGGGAATCTGCCCGGTTTCACCCTGCATGTGAAAGACGATGACGGAAAAATTGGAGAGAGGAAGTACAAGATGAACGGCCCCATCGTACGCAGAGTCTACGCCGCTGGGCAAGAGCCAGAAAAGGTCAAACAAGGACGACGCCGCTAGGGCGTGTTTCGTAAATGCTAGAAACTGAATTTGTCATCCTGAGCCTCAGCGAAGGATCCCCGACTCCTGTTGCCGCGATGCTGCTGAGAGGCATTCTCACCGAACACTCAACCCAAAAACGTGGACACTTTACGGTGAGAATTCCTTGCGATCATGAATACAACTGAAATTGCCGGGGATTCCTCACTGCGTTCAGAATGACAATTTCTTTGTTTTATGTATTTATGAAATAAGCTCTAAGGTCGTTGAAGGACTCTAGAGTTTGTCATTCCGAACGGCTCTATCGTGAGGAATCTGCTGTTTGCTCGCGGCTCAGAGACACTTCATGCAACGCAAGCTAGTGTAGTGTCTCATTATTAGAGTCTTTTATATATCGAGAGTCATCTTATGATGAGGAGACCTCGATATGCGCGTAGCTCAGCCCATTTTTTTGCAAGAAGATGTCCGGCGGAAGC
>JANXUC010000181.1 GCA_025352065.1 Acidobacteriaceae bacterium
GTTCCCTACAAAGTGGTGCGGCAGGGGGATAACGTAGCCATCGTTGCGCAGGATAAGACCTATTCACCGCAAGAGGTTTCCGCGCTCATTCTGCAAAAGCTGAAGAAGGCGGCGGAAGATTATCTTGGCGAGTCGGTCACCGAAGCCGTCGTGACCGTGCCTGCGTATTTCAATGACGCCCAGCGCCAGGCCACCAAAGACGCTGGCAAAATTGCCGGATTGGACGTCAAGCGCATCATCAACGAGCCGACTGCGGCTGCGCTCGCCTACGGTCTCGACAAAGGCAAGGACGAGATGATCGCCGTCTATGACTTCGGCGGCGGTACGTTCGACGTGTCCATCCTCGAAGTTGGCGAAGGCGTCATCGAAGTGAAAGCCACGAATGGCGACACTCACCTGGGTGGCGACAACATTGACCAGCGGATTGTTGAGTGGCTGATCGACGAATTTCGCAAGGATGAAGGTCTCGATCTGCGCGGCAAAGGCAATGAAATGGCGTTGCAGCGTCTGCGCGACGCCGCTGAACGCGCCAAGATCGAGCTCTCGACCACAATGGAGACGGAAATCAATCTGCCGTTCGTTACGGCCAACGCCAGTGGACCGAAGCACCTGGTCAAGAAGCTGACGCGCGCCAAGCTTGAGACGATGATTGAAGATTTGTTGCAGCGTTCGATCGCTCCGTGCAAACAGTGTATGAAGGATGCTGGCGTGACTGCCGACAAGATTCAGGAAGTGGTGCTGGTTGGCGGCCAGACGCGCATGCCGCGCATTCAGGCGCTGGTCAAGGAACTGTTTGGACGCGAACCGCACAAAGGCGTGAATCCGGACGAAGTGGTTGCAGTTGGCGCCGCGATTCAGGGCGGCGTGCTGCAGGGCGACGTCAAGGATCTGCTATTGCTCGACGTAACTCCGCTCACGCTTTCGATTGAAACTCTGGGCGGCGTTTCAACGACGATGATTCAGCGCAACACGACGATTCCGACCCGCAAGACGGAAACATTTTCGACCGCGGCGGATAGCCAGACGTCGGTAGAAGTACACGTTCTGCAAGGAGAACGTCCGATGGCGGCGCAGAATCGCACCTTGGGCAAGTTCCACTTGACTGGTTTGCCTCCGGCTCCTCGCGGCATTCCGCAGATCGAAGTCACTTTCGATATCGACGCCAACGGCATCCTCAACGTCACGGCGAAGGACAATGCGACGGGCAAGGACCAGAAGATCACCATTACTTCGTCTTCCGGTTTGAGTAAAGAGGAAGTCGAGCGCATGGCCAAAGAAGCGGAAGCGAACTCGGTCGACGACAAAGCCAAGCGCGAAGAAATCGAAGCCAAGAACCAGCTCGACACCATGGTTTACGGCGTCGAAAAAATGCTGCGTGAGCACGGCGACAAAATCTCCGGCTCCGAGCGTGGCGATGTCGAAAACGCGGTAGCCGATGCGAAGAAAGCTTTGGAAAGTGGCGATAAGGCTGCCATGGACAAGGCTCGCGAACAGCTCACCACGGCATCGCACAAGCTGGCCGAGCAGATGTACAAGGCCGCGCAGTCCACTGCGAATCCGGGAACTCCGGGCGCGGCTGGAGGTCCTGCCGATGCAACAGCGGACGGGTCTTCGAATGGCGCTTCCAACGGCGCTGCGGGCGGAGAGAAGAAGAAAGATGAAGGCGTGATCGATGCCGAATACGTGGATGTGGACGAGAAGAAGTAAAGTCTCGTGTGGCACGGGAGCTTGCTCCGGTGGATCGTGTAGGGCGGGCATTCCTGCCCGCTGCTCTGAAGCTTGTTTCACAAAATACGAATTGGGAAGGGCACGGCTTTCAGCCGTGCCGCCCGAACCACACAAAGATCGGCTTCAGCCGCTGAGGGAAGATTTCCCAGGCGCCAGAAAGGGACCAACGTGCAATTCGAACTGAATGACAATCTCTATTTCGTAGACTTCGTCGCAGCCGAAGGCCGCTGGTACGTTTTCTCGCCCACGGATACCGGCATCCAACGCATTCCCGTGGCGAGCGATGCTCCGCTGCACGTTCGCCACTTTTCCGCCGAATTGCCGGAAGAAGACAAGGGGCGGGTGAATTAGAGCTTGTTTTCAGCAATACAATTTGCAGTTTGTCATTCTGAGAGCCTGTGACTTTATTGTTTGTTCCAAAAACTAACGCTGAAAACAAACAACTTACGCGCCTAAAAACCGCGTAATTTGAATAAA
>JANXUC010000051.1 GCA_025352065.1 Acidobacteriaceae bacterium
ACGCTGGGCACCATCGCCTACATGTCTCCCGAGCAGGCCAGAGGCAAAGACCTCGACGCCCGCACGGACCTGTTCTCTTTCGGCGCCGTGCTCTACGAAATGGCGACGGGTACCCTGCCGTTTCGTGGAACCAGCACCGCCACCATCTTCGAAGCCATCCTCAATCGCGATCCCGCGCCTGCCATCCGCCTCAACCCGGACATTCCTCCTAAACTAGAAGACGTCATCAACAAAGCATTGAAGAAGGATCGCAACCTGCGCTACCAAAGCGCCGCCGACATGCGAACGGATTTGCAGCGGCTGAAACGCGACACAGGTTCGACCAGAGTCACCGCCGCACCGGAGCAACCTGGCAAGCCGCAACAGCGCACCAAGCTCTGGATTCCAATTGCGGGCCTCGCCGCCGTCATCTTGCTCGCGGCAGGCGCCTGGTACCTGCGATCCAATAAAACTTCCCAGATTGATTCCCTCGCCGTCCTTCCCTTCACCAATGGCACGGGCGACGCCAACACCGACTACCTCAGCGACGGCATCACCGAATCTTTGATCGCCAACCTGACCCACGTTCCTGATTTGAAAGTAAAATCACGCAACTCCGTCTTCCGCTACAAAGGCAAAGACGTGGACGCACAAAAAGCTGGCACCGACCTGGGCGTAGCCGCGCTGGTCAGTGGACGCGTCACGCCGCACGGCGACACCGTGGAAGTCAGCGCCGAACTCACCAACGTTCGGGACAACACCGCGCTTTGGGGCCAGCACTACAGCGGTAAGAGCTCCGACATCATCTCGCTCCAGCAGCAAATTGCCAGCGACATCGCGGAAAAGTTGCGCTCTAAACTCAGCACCGCCGAAAAGCAGCAAGTTACCAAACAGGGCACTCAGAATCCAGAAGCCTATGAGCTGTATTTGAAGGGCCGTTACTCGTGGAACAAGCGGACGCCTTCGGACCTTGCCACTGCAATCTCCTATTTCAATCAAGCCATCGCTAAAGACCCCAATTACGCCTTGGCCTATTCAGGTCTGGCCGATACCTACAGCGTATTGCCTTACTACGGTGGCAATCCCAGTGAAAGCTATCCGAAGTCGAATGCCGCCGCGCGCAAGGCGCTGGAGTTGGATGCGAACTTGGCCCATCCCCATGCTGTTCTGGGCGCCAATGAGATGGAGTACGACTGGGATTTTGCCGGCGGAGAGGCCGAGTTCAAAAAGGCCTTCCAGCTCGATCCCAATGATGCCACGGCTCACCAATGGTATGCACAAGATATTGCCTTCTTAGGCGGGAGAGAGCAAGAAGCGATTACCGAGATCACGCGCGCCCATCAGCTCGATCCCCAGTCCCTGATCATCAGCATACAGGTTGGGGAGGTTCACTCTTGGATACGGCAGTACGACGAGGCCATCGCTGTCTGTTCGAAGCTGGCGAGCGAGAACCCAACTTTCGTCCAGGCGCATTTTTGCTTAGCGGGAGCTTATTGGGGCAAAGGGATGTATCCGCAGGTCGTCGAAGAATACAAGCGCTACGGCGAACTCTCCGGCGACCGGAATGAGGCTGACTTTGCTGCTGCCTTCGACCAGGGTTTTCATGCCGCGGGCTGGAAGGGCGCTCTCGCCAAAGGCATTCAAGTCCGGCTGGCGCAGCGTAAGACCGGCCACTCCTTCGCCTACGGCATTGCGGCTCTCTATGCCAGCTTGGGAAACAAAGAGCTAGCCTTCCAGTGGCTCAACACCGCTTACCAGGAGCATGATTGGCTGCTCGAGCGTCTGAAGACGGACTTCATACTCGACCCCCTGCGCTCCGATCCGCGCTTCGCCGCACTCGTCCGCAAAGTCGGCCTGCCTCAGTAGCGAAGGCCACTCCTCGAGATATTCCCACCTCTCGAAAAGGACCGCCAGCCAGCCACACAGCTTGACATGCGACACATGTCGCATTACAGTTGAACTGTAATGATACGGTCGATCCGCCACAAGGGACTGAAACGCCTTTACGAGGAGGACGACCGGCGCGGTGTGCTTGCCGAACACGCAGACAAACTACGCCGCATTCTGGCGCGTCTCGACGCGGCAAAGGCAGTTTCCGATATGGATTTACCCGGCTACCGGCTGCACGCGCTCAAGGGCGAGTGGCTCGGGTTTTACGCCGTAACGGTGCGGGCCAACTGGCGGGTTGTGTTCCGTTTTGAGCAGGCTGAAGCCTCCGACGTTGATTGTGTCGATTACCATTGAAAGGGACCGAACTATGCCAATGAAAAATCCTCCCCACCCTGGCAGTCTGGTCTTGCACGACTGCATTGAACCCCTGGGCGTGACCATCACGGACGCGGCGGCGGCGCTTGGCGTGTCGCGCTTTACGCTCTCCGAACTGGTTAACGGCAAGCGCGGGATTTCGCCGGAAATGGCTGTTCGACTCTCGAAGGCGTTCGGTGGTAGCGCCGAAAGCTGGCTAACGCAACAGGCGCACTACGACCTGGCACAGTTGCGTACCGACCGCATCAAAGTAAAGCGGTTGCAGCCGACCTTGGCTTGAGTTTAGATTCGCGACCACGCCTTCGATCACTCTTTTACCTCTCACCTTAAATTCTTGTTAAAATAATTGGGAGTTGTCGGGCTCGTGCTTCCCTGTCCTTCCCCCATGCACACAGCCCCGCGCTTGCCTGACGGTCGATTGTCCGACGGCCCGACGAAAATCAGCATCCACCCCTTTGTGACTTTGGTCACGTGGTGATGGCGGCCCGCGTATTCTAAAATGAGTCGGACGAGGAAGCAGCGTAATTTGAAAGCGGGGTATTGATTGTCCGCGGTCGCCGTAGCCATCCTCACGGAAAATAGCGCGCAGCTTCCCATACTTCAGGGTCGTGTGGAGAGCACTGCCATTGCGCACAGCGTGCTCAGCCACGGCGGATTCCCCCTGGGGCCGACCGACCCCCTCTTGCGCCAAATACAGGATTTGAACGTTGAAGTCGTGCTGGTGGAAATGGAAGCGGGCAGCCCCGAACGCGCTGCGGCGGCCATCGAACTACTGCATTCCACAACCAGCGACCTCGCCATTTTCGCGGTTGGCGCGATGACGCAACCGATGGCGATTGTTGCCGCGATGCGCGCCGGCGCCTGCGAGTATCTGGACCGCGAAGGCAGCACGAGTGCACTTCTGGATGCGTTTACGCGTCATTCGGCGAAACGGCAAAAAAGCCACCGCCCCTCGGGACGCGCCCAGGTTTTTGCCTTCATCAACGCCAAAGCGGGTTCGGGAGCCACCACCCTCGCCGTAAATACCGCAGTCCAATTGCAACGGACGCTGGGATCGGTCGCCTTGGTGGATTTTGCGCCTCTCGGCAACTGCCAGTTGCACTTGAATGTAAAACCAAATTTCGGATTGGCCGACGCCATCCAGAACATGCACCGGCTGGATCAGTCGATGCTGGAAAATTTGATGACGCAGTGCGAAGGCGGCCTGCATCTCTTGTCCGGACCGCAGCAGCCCATGCAGGTTGTACCCACGCCCGCAGAATTGGCCCGACTCTTTGACTTACTCGTATCGAGCTACCGCTACGTGATTGTCGATTGCTCCAGCCGCGTGGATACCTCGGTGCGACTGATCACCGATCTTTCCAATCGCGTGCTGATGACGGCGCAGCCCGATCTGGTGTCTTTTTGGAGCGCGAAACACATGCGCCCATTCCTGACCGACGGCGCACAAAGTGAAAAAGTTTCCTTAGTCCTGAACCGCTTCAAGAAGATTCCAGGCTTCTCCGATGAAGACATCGAGAAAGCCACAGCCAGCAAGATCTTCTGGAAGATTCCGAACCAGCATACGGCAGTCGCGCCAGCGATCGAGAAGGGTACGCCGGTCGTCCTGCAAGACACTCCCGAAGTGGCAAAAGCCCTGCGCGGCTTGGCCTCCGAGCTCTCCCGCGGAGACAGCGCGACCACCGGCACGGCTCCGACGACGGCTCCAGTCAAAGAAAGTGGGCTACGACGCTTCTTCGGATCGCCCCTGCGCGCGAGTAACTAAAAACTTTTAGCTTTTAGCCAAGAGCAAAACTAAGGCCAGCGAGTTCTCTTTCCTTTCGTCCTCGACTCTCCGAGGCAAAATTTCTTCTCCCAAAAACTGCCTTAGCCCCGTAATAAGCCCTCCGCTAACAGCTAAAAGCTGCTCTCCCCGCCCAAATACCGTCACATACCTTTGTGTCCGCCATCACTTGCAATCGTGCATTCAAGGGAGTAAGAGTAGTCTTATTCTCCTGGCGCGCGCTTCCTAAGGAGGCTTCCATGCTGGCTAAGTGTGCGAACCCAATCTGCGGGGCCCATTTCCGTTACCTCAGCCAAGGCCGTGTCTTCAATGTTCCGCTTTATGGAACAGAATCCGAAAAAGGAACAGACAATGCGCGCAGATGGTGCGCTCACCCGCAGCGCGTGGAACACTACTGGCTGTGCGCGGAGTGTTTGCTGAGCATGACTTTGGTGATGCGAAAGGGTAAAGTCGCGGTCCAGCCCCGCTATCGCCAGCTCACAGAGGGCTCGACCAACCCGCCGAAAGCGATTTTCGCCTCAGCCTAGCTTTCGCCGATGTGGCGCGCGCACTCCTGTCCGCGAACTGTCCTACCGGTAAGCGGCTTCAAGCCGGAAATGGCGATTTGCCTGTGTAGGACGAACATTCCTGTTCGTCTGCCTTTGACTCTGGTTGTCGATACGAAAAACAATCTAAGGTCAAAAGCTGGCGAACAGGAATGTTCGCCCTACACGGGCTGAAGTCAAACAGAGTCAAGACTTGGAAATCAAAAACCTAGCGCCAAAAGCTGCGGACAAGAGTGTCCGCACCACAAAAGAAACCGCCACACTAGCTATTCGTGTTTCGGGCTCGTCAGAGCCGCGTCTTCCGGAAAGAGCTTGAACTCAACCTCCCGCGTCCTAGCCGATTCCCTCTTCGCCAAATCGGTAACGTATTCGGTCAACGTACCTTTCATCACGTAATAGCCTTCCTGCGCCCGCGTCCTGGCAGGACCGCGATCCACGGTACCTTTGAACTCAAACCGCACGTCGTGAATCGTCGTGGTCGTGAAGCTAACCTGATGCCCCTCGAGCTTGGCAACTTTGAAGAAGTGATCGAGCACCGATCCACGATCGCTTTCCTGGTCGCCGAGGCGGGAGATGAATCCATTCAGGTGGCCATCATCCTCCACCGTAAGCTGCACGAATTCGCCCTCATGCAGAAAGGTGTACATGCCCGAATAGTCTTCGGCGGGGACAGGTGGCGCTGCGGACTTGGCTTCCTGCGCGACAGCGAAAGCTGCGAGAACTAGAATCAGTGCCCAATTTTTCAATAACTTCGTCATAATTCAGCTCCGTCTGGCTGCATCTTATCCCGAATGCGTGCGATCAGGACTCCTGCCCCGCCGAGTAATTGCTGCACGCGGCGGACGGCGCAGAGCCTCTATAATAGGGCAAAGTTAGAAGCTGTATCCCTGCCCTTCGATTTAGATGCCCACACTGCAAACATCTGGTGAGGAATTTTTGTCCTCAGCGACTGCGGATGCTCCCATCGCGCGAGCGCTGCCGGAACTCCACCTGCTCGTAACTCTGGAGCCGCGCGGACGCGCTTTCCTGGCGAATCTGCGCTACTTTTTTGCGAAGAAACTTGCGCCAGTTCCCTTCCCGCAGGCCGCTCCGCTGCGCCAGGACGTCTTTATCCCGTCGCGCATGCCGTGGCCGAGTTTTTCGGAATCGATTGCCTACCACATCCTCGCGATGTCCGCGATTTTGGCGTGGATGCACTGGACTCCGCAAGCAATCACACGGCTGGATCCCTGGAAAGATACACGCGTGATCACCTATCCGCTCAGCGCGTCGCAGAAAGCTGATTTGCCCAAGCTCGATACAGGGAGCCCTGCTCCGCACAGGGCGCAGCAAGGTGATCCCGTACTAAACCGCCAGCCAATCCTTTCGGTGCCGCGGGAGCCGGACAATCGCGCGCAGACCATCGTTACTCCGCCAAATCTCGTTCTGAGAAACGAAGTCAAGCTACCCAATATCGTGGCTTGGACCAGCCTTCCTGTGGCACCCACGGTATCGGCGACCGGATTGGTGTCGCAGCGCAGTCTGAAGGCGCCGGAAGTGTCGGTCGTGGCACCGCCGCCGGAGGTCGAGCCGGAGCGTCGTAACCGACTGGAAATGCCTCAAACGACGGCAGTTGCGCCGCCGCCGGAGCTGAAAGACACGCGCACTTTGAGAAATGCCGCGACATTGACCGGCGTGGCGGTTGAGCCGTCTCCTCAAGTTGACTCATTGACAAAAATGAAGATAGGCACGCTCGACATCGGGCACGCCGAGGTTGTGGCCCCCGCTCCCAAGCTTGCAGTCGGCGAACAACAGGCGCTGGACCAAGCCGCTGCCCGCGGGCGGGCGGCTGCCGCACAGGCGATGACAGCGGCGGCGGTGCCGCCACCGCCATCGGTTTCGGGGAGCACGGCTCCGGGGGCTGGCCGGATGATCGCCTTAGGTCTCCACCCTGCCCCTACAGAGGCCGCAGCACCCCCGCCAGGCAATCGCCGAGGGGAGTTTGAGGCGAGGCCCACCGGAAGCGCGAAAGGCCTAGGATCGCCGACGATTCCCGCAACGGGAAAAACGGACGAGCGCACCTCGGGCACCGACGGACGCTCCCTCAACTCCGACCTCCCCGCCGGAATCAAAGTAGGCGAGGCCAAGGGAGGCGACCAGAGTACGGGTGCGCCAAGCGTGCCGCTCACCGCGATGGCCAGTATCTCCATTGATCGCTATCCGATAGCGGCATCGACGGCGCCGCCGCGGGTGGACCCGAATCGCAAACCCGCGACAGTGACGGACCATCCACTGACGGATGCTGAAAAGAAAGTGTTTGGCGGACGCCGCTTCTATTCCATGACGCTCAACATGCCCAACTTGAATTCCGCCGGAGGCAGTTGGATTGTGCGCTTTGCGGAGCTAAAAGAAGGGCCTCGCAAAGGCGAGCTGTACTCCCCGGTGATGACGCGCAAGTCCGACCCAGCGTACCCGTTGGAGTTGCAGCGCGCGAATGTGCAAGGCACGGTCACGCTATACGCCATCATCCACAGCGATGGCAGCGTGCGCGATATTCGCGTGCTCGACAGCGTGGATGACCAACTCGACCGCTTCGCCAGCGAAGCGCTCGCAAACTGCAAGTTCGAACCTGGGCTGAAGAATGGCGAGCCCGTAGCGCTAGAGGCGGTTGTGATGGTACCGTTCCGGACTCGGAAGAGATTTTGAGTTCAGACGTTTATCGTAGATTTCTGCGGTTGAAACGACATGCCCGCGAAACTTTGGCAAGCATTGTTTACTCCCACCCTTCAAAAAACGAAGGATGGGGCACCCTTTTTTTTGGTTAGGTCAGAGAGGTCAAAGGCTGGGCCACCCGCCTGGTAGCGCGTATGCAAATCACATCCTAGAATCATCATCGCTCGGCTCCTTTCCTCCGAGCCCTGGCCGCTTGAGCACTTCCAAGTCTACTCGCCCGTCAGGAGCCGACACGGTTATCTCATCAGTTTAGTGCTAGTTGTCATCGACATCGTTGTAGTTAACGCAAGTGCTGGCTGTCACTTGGACCAACTTGGCGGAAGGGCTGCTCCATGAGCAGAAGTGCTGCCAGTGCTTCTTTCCGAAGATGTCGAGATAGGAGCTTTGGCCATAAATAATGATAAACGCATTGCCATCCATCACTTCTTGGTATTCAGAAGCTGAAATCGGGATTGGTACTTGCTCACCGTTGACTGTCATCGGCTCACCCATCACCGCCTGTATCGGAACGGTCCCAGTTGGCAATATGAGTCCCGACGTAGACCGTGTGACTGTTCGGCCATAGGGAAAAGTTGGGTACACCCCATTTTTTATTTTTTCAACGATGAGTTCCACGGAGAAATGTCTGGCCGGAGTTTTTCCGGTATTGGTGGTAACTGCGTTCCAAAACACTGTTACGTTCCCGGAACCATCCTTTGCAAATTCAGGCTTTGGTGTCGCAGTAACAGAAACCCACGCTCGTTCATCTTTCCGCATGCTGTCGAGCTGGCCGTTCATAATGGTGAATTGGTAGATGCTTGCCACTGCGAGGGCGGCAGTGAAGAAAGCAACAATACGATCGGTGAGGCTCGTTTGTGAAGCCCAATCCCGAAAGCTAGTTACTGCAGGTTTCATAGGGCCCTTCTTGCCGCTCGCAACATACTTCTCGCTTGCGTCGAGACTCTCCGGCTCAGTTCGGGCGCCTGGCTCGTCACTCCCGTCCAGGACTACCAGGCTTGTCTTCGCTTGTTCGCGTTTTCTGACTCGCTCCCGTTTGCGTTTGGATTTGCCCTTGGTCATCGTAGTTACGGGCGAAGAACAGCAACCCGATTGCAGCAGTGTAGCAAGAAGCCAGACTAGCCCGTCGTTCTTTGGGCGCCACCAGAAGAAATTTGCTGTATAACTCGGCTCCGAAATCAGAATTCAAAGGGAGAGCATCATGGACATCGGATACTTGAAATGGCAGGCGGGTGGCCCAGCCTTTGACCTCCCTGTCCCAATCTGGGAAAAGGGTGCCCCATCCTTCGTTTTTTGAAGGGTGGGAGTCAACGCCCTTGAGCCTATACTCTCAATCATGCCGCACGACCTCCACCGTTTTTACGGCGCGAACAACCTGCACTTTATCACGTGTTCCTGTTACCGGAGGCGCCAGGGGTTCCGTTCGGCCAAGAGCCGCGACCGCTTCCTTGCTATTCCAGAACAAACTCGACTGCGTTACCGGTTCGTCGTCGTCGGATATGTCGTGATGCCTGAACACATTCACCTGCTCTTAAGCGAACCGAAAATCGGGAACCTTTCGAAAGTTATGCAGGTTCTGAAACAGCGTACGGCGCGCGTTCTGTTGCCAAAACGTCGCCCCAGCGATCCGCGGCAGGCCAACTTGTTCGGAGAGGCCCCGGAGCGCCTGCCGTTCTGGCAAGCGCGTTTCTACGACTTCAATGTCTGGACCGCGAGCAAGAGGGTGGAGAAGCTGAACTACATGCATTAGAATCCAGTGAAGTGCGGTCTGGTGAGCACTCCTGAGGATTGGCGCTGGAGCAGTTGCCGGTTTTATTCTCTGGAGGAATCTAGGGCGGTGAGGGTGAACGAAGGTTGGGAGAAGATTTCGTTCCAGGATCGGGTGGCGTGAAGTGCTATGGCCTTGAGTGTACTAATTCCCACCCTTCAAAAAACGAAGGATGGGGCACCCTGTGTCTTGGTTGTATCGGAGAGGTCAAAAGCCTGGGCCACCCGCCCACGAAGAGCATGGCAAGATATCCCGATTATTTTGGGGTTGTCTTGGGCGCCGCGGTTGCAATCGGCAGAAGCTCATAGTGATGCGCTACAGGCTGCGCGTCCGCGCGCTGGTGGGCGACGGCTTTTTCTTCAGCTGCGGCAAGTTGCTTGATGGTCTCCGGCAAGACGGGATCGTTCGAGTCTCCCAAATCAAAAAGCTGTGTTTCGAGAGTGTTCTTGACTTGTGTGTCCATGGCGACGCGGCGGGATTGCTCCAGCATGGGGGTCTCGAGCAATGCGAGATTAATCCCCGCCGCCAGTTGTTCCGCTGAGAAAGCGCCAATTTCCCGCTCGTCAATTCGCAACTTGTAAGATGCCGGTGGCAGCGACGTGACCCGCAAGGATTCGGAATCGAGCGCCCGGATCAAGTCGGATGACGAAAGCGTGAGTTGCAGCAACGGGTCGGATTCGAGAGGGCCCATGGGAAGCGGCAAAGCTTTATCCATTTGAGTCCAGCGCAGGCGACCCGCACTTTTTGTAATGCCGCTTACTTCCGTATTGGAAACCTGCGCGGCAAGTTTGCCACCCGCGTCAATGTGGACGGAGGTCACTTCCGGCATTGCGCCCCAGGCTTCCAAAACGCTTTCCGCCATCACCCAGTGAATTGCGGGACCAGGATGCACGCGGTCGGGGATTAACAGGGTGTCGAGCGAAACATTTTTCGCTTTGGCTTTCTGGAGCGCATCGACCACGGGCGCGTTCAAATCGGCCGTGCTGGCGTGTTTTTCTGCGGCTAGCTCACCAAGGTAAAAGCCGAACTGCAGTAAAGTCTTGTTATAACCCCCTGGGAAATTTTCGGCGTGCGTGACATCATCAAACGGTGAAGGTTTGAGAAGGGTCAGGCGAGCCTTGGGCATTTCTTTTTGGATTGCTTCCACGATGTAGCGGTAGCCGTTCTTGTAGCTTTCAAAAATGTCGGGAGCCAGAGCGCGGTCGTAGCCATCGTTCATGCCCAGCATGATGGTGACCACGGTCGGCTGGTGATCGAAGACGTCACGACGGAGCCGCTGGTCGATGGGGCCGCCGGAGCCGCCACTCACTCTGTCGCCACCGACTCCGGACTGAAAAAATGAAACTTTACGGTCAGGAAAGCGGGTCAGTATAAAAAGTTCGATGTCTGTGGTGTAGAGACGCTGCTCGGTGATGCTGTCCCCGTAAAAAACCACGCGGTCGCCCTCGGCAATCGCAAAATCAGCAGCCTTTGCTGGTTGCTGCGCTTTTGCCGCAACGGCGGTTAAGAGTACACAAGCAAAAAGGAAGACGTGCTTAATCATTTGTGCTCCCGGAGCGAAGAGTGTACCAGAAAAGCAGAGCAACGGATTAAGGGTCGCGGTAGAGTTGCAAGACGCGATGAATCAGCAATTCGATGTGCTCATACTGGGGGCCGGCGGCGCGGGACTGCTGGGCGCGGTGGAGGCCGGGAAACGCGGGCGGCGCGTGGGCGTGCTGGAACATGCCGAGCGCACCGGAAAAAAAATTCTTATCTCCGGCGGCGGGCGGTGCAATTTCACCAACCTGCATTGCCAACCGGACAATTCTTCCACATAGGAAAAATGCGGGATCGTGCGCTTGGCCTCACTCATGCGTTCGGCGATCAACCGCCGCATGCCGATCACTTTGATTTCCGTGGTTTGGAGCTGCACTTGATCGATGGGCGGGGACGCCGTGTTTAGATCGTCGCAAACGATCCGCCCCCCCCCGGACCTGAGCCGGCTACTTGGGTCAGGTCGATACCGGCTTCTCGTGCCCGGTTCGCGGGCGAGCGGCATCAGCAGGCGGTGTAGCCGCGACATTGCCCGCAAGCGCCGCCTTGTCAACCTTCTCGCCGGTTCCATCCCCCGCGCTGACATCGACGATGATAAGCGGCGAGCCAACCGCCACGGGTCCACCGAAGATTCCATATTCATGCTGCAGGCAAACCATGTCGATATTGTTGAAGTTCAAGAACTCGGCTGCTTGCTGATAGGACTTTAGGTCATCCTGCGCGAGCGACCAGCGCGCCCGCGCCTCCGACATCCTCGAAAAAGTGACGCGCGCTCACCGCTCCTTGCATAAAAGTCAATCTGTATGACGCACTACACTAGCGAGCATTGTTTACTCCCACCCTTCAAAGAGCGAAGGCTGGGGCACCCTCTGTCTTGGTTGTATCGGAGAGGTCAAAAGCCTGGGCCACCCGCCTCTATGACCTCGATGGTGATTCCCACCCTTCAAAAAACGAAGGGTGGGGCACCTCTTTGTCCTGTTTAGACGAGAGAGATCAACGGCGAAAGGATGGTCGCCCTTGAAGCATTCCTTGCTCGCGGGGTTCAAGAGTAAGGTTAAAAGCCACGAACAAGAGTGTCCGCGCCACAGGATCAAAAGCGTCGGCGAGCAGGAATGCTCGCCCTGCACGTACCTAACCCTTCGCCGTCGTGCCCTTCTCCCCCGCCAACCGGGCGTATAGCACCGCGTTGGTGCAGACTTCGTAATATTTCTGCTGGGTCCAGCCGTGGACCGAGTAGTCTCTGGGGTCGGCTAGGGCGATGTGGCCTTCGCGGATCAGGATAGGGCGAAAGACGTCACGATCTACCGGGACCAAACCTTGGAGAATTCGGGCATGTTCGCCATCCCAGAGGCGCGGCACTTCGAAGGAACACGGGACTAGCGAGATTTCCATTTGCAGTTTCTGGAACGCAGCTTCGCTGAGGCGGATGCCGTCGATATTGTATTGGGCGAAGAGTTCCAGGAAAGTGTCTCCCACCGGGGCGTCGTCAACCGTCTGGAACGCATAGACGTTGAATTCCGCAGCCTGGCCCTGCATGGCTCTGCGCGCGATCTTGCTACAGGACGAGAGGCGGTCGCTGTCGTTGATGGCATCGGAAATCATGATGGGGCGGTCGCCGTCCAAGAGGAACAGCGGCGCGGAATCCTGGTAGGCGATGCCGAGCCCGAGCTCGATGGTGGGCAGGCCCGACTGCTGGAGGCGTTGATTGTAGCCGCGCACAATCTCAATCATGTCGCGGGCGAGAGCGCAGGCGCGGCTGACCAAGAATCCGGCTTCACCCTCGTTTTCCATTAACGAAAGGATGATGGCATCCCCTTCGAGAAAGACTTTTTGAGCTTTGTAGCGGGCCAGCAGCTGGTTTACGGGGTCGTAGAAATTCAGGCTGAAATAGGAAGCCGGGTTCAGTCCAAGCCGCACCAGCGAGCGAGTCAGATCGGTGGAATCGCGCACATCGGCCTTCAGGACGACGTGTCGCGCCAGGCTCTCCGAACTCTTGGAAGTTTCTTCGGCGAGAAGGAATTCATGCAGCAGGCCGTTCACCGACGAAAGTTCCCGCATACGCTCGTTCTGGATTACGTTGACGGAATCGGCGGCGGCGTTGAGCGCTTCGAGCCGTCGCAGATCACGGTGGTAGCGCATGAGATCAAAGAGGAATCGCGCCGCAATGCGCGCTCGGTCGTTGCTGCTGCAGGCTGCGATACGGTCGACGGCGGCGTGTAGATTGACTGTCGCTGAACGCCCGTGATCACGAACCAGCGCTTCTACGCGGTCGAGTTCCTGAGACGAGATCAGCGCATTTTTCAGCTGCTGCGGATTGACGCGGATGCCGTACTCCGCCAGCAGCGGTAGCGTCTCATATGCGGCGAGCATAAAAGGCAACAGGCGCTCTTGCTCAATCAAACTGACCCAGGTTTGCAGACGCGAACTCTCCGCTTTTGCTTCCGCGCCATCGCCGGGAGTACCGCTGCCCACCAGGGCGTGTGCGTTATCTGGAACACTCAGCCAGCTATCGATGGTTTCGTCGCCGACTGTTTCAGGGCCTGCAGTGAACTGACGGAGAAATTTCACGGCAACGGCACGCAGCACTGGGAAACGGTCCGTGTCTTGATTGAAGTTTCCCCATAGAACATACTGCTCCGCGTTGGTGGTGTCGTCGCGGCCGTCTTCCGTGAAGAGCAGAGGATTTAGGAACAGGTCATAGCCTGGCGCTTCGGTATCGCCGAACATTGAGCGCCGAGTACGTGCTAGCGTTTCCTTTTCAATTTCGCGCAGAGATTGCAGAATCTCCTGCATGGTCTTGCGAAGGACATTCTTTTTACCGACCTGGAACGCCGCAACCTGCTCGCGGATTTCGAGAGCGCGTTGCTCGCGCACGCCTTCGTAGGCCTTTTGACGGATGCGGCAACGCTCCAGGACTTCCGCAAACTGCGCGGCACTTTCGCCGCGAAGAAACTTGATTACGGCGACGCGTCCCAGCAAGTCAACAGAAATTTTTCCTTCGTCTTTAGCTGCGCGGAGAATTGCGAGATGAATGTCTGTGAGCAGTTTTTTGCTATCAGGCGGCTCCCACATGGGACGTTTCCCTACCGGCAACCCGTGCGAAGGAGCCGGCGTGGTTGGCGGGTTCGCGGGACGCACAAACATTTGGCGTGTTTGCTTCTCTTCGACCGGACCATTGTGCTCGTCGAGCACACGTTCAACGCCACCGTGGCGCACGATCAGGCGGGCCAGGTGCGTCCGCATCTGCTCCACGAATTTTGGACTTAAGTAGACATCGCTGCGCAGGTTGTCGACACCGGGTTGAATACCCTCCAGCGGCAGGACAGGGGCATAGCCAATCAGGTCCGGAACGGGGCCGGGTGCGTGGCGACCACGAATCTTAAAGATGGGAAAACGAGGCATGCCAGCTGATGGAACTCTCCATCAGGAGGCTAGCATGCACCGACGCCAGTGAGCAGGTTACCCCCGTAATCAGCGAGCGTCTTAACCGCAGAGGGCAGGGAGGATCACTGAGGAGGCTTTCTGTAAAGAATCGAATTGGGCAAGTAGCATCCTTTTCCAAAGCTGCGCGATGATTAGGGATTCTTGGGCCCATTTCTTCTGGCTGCTTCAAATTCGTCGCCGGACTCCCATTGAATCAGTTCTGGAAGCAGAGCAGCCTTCCATCCCAAGGCGAGGCTGAAGCGCGCAATTACCGCATTGCTGCGAAAATCCATTTCCGGCGTGTATTCATCACTCGGCTTGTGGTAGCGCTTGTCAACGTATTCTTCAGCTTGTTGCAAGCCCCATTCGGCGGGATGGTCTTTGTATTTCATTCCGGCATTCACGGAAAAGGAAGGAATACCGACGCGGGCCAGACTGAAATGATCGGAACGGTAGAAATGTCCGGCCTCGGGGCGAGCATCGGGGCGGATGGCTAGCTTGAAGTCTTTGGCTGTGGCTTCCACCAGAGGGTAGAACGACGTTCGTTCCGATCCTGACACTTCGGTTTCTTCCGGCTCGCCGAGCGGAGGGATATCGTCGAAGTTTAGATCCAGAGAAATCTGATTGGCAGGTATCGGCGGATGCAGACCGAGATATTCCGAGCCACGCAATCCTTGCTCCTCCGCCGTAACGGCTGCAAATATTATCGAACGTGGCGGATGTTGGCCAGCGGTCGCAAAGGCATGCGCCAACTCCAGCAGGATGCCGCAGCCGGTCGCGTTATCGGCGGCACCGTTAAAAATATTGTCACCAGGCATGTCGGGGCGGATGCCGAAATGATCGTAATGCGCTGTATACAAGACTGCTTCACCGACGCGCTTGGGATCTGAACCCTCCAGAATTGCAACGACATTGTTGGATTCAAACGGACGCATTTTAGTGACCATATGGGCCTTCAGTCGCGCTGAGAGTGTTACAGGATGGAACTCGCGCGATTGTGCTGCTGAAATCATCTTGTCCACATCAAGTCCGGTCGCCTGCGCTAGCTTTTGGGCTACGTCGAGGTGTATCCACGACGCCACTTTCAACTTGGGACGGCTATCGGCCCGAAGATACGAGCGCTCACCCGACCAGGAATTTCGCACCACATCCCAGCCATAGCTCGCCATTTCGGTTTTGTGAATCAGGATTGCACCGATGGCGCCGCGACGGGCCGCTTCTTCATATTTGTAGGTCCAACGTCCGTAGTAAGTGAGGGCCTTGCCTTTAAAGAATTTTGGATCGTCGGATGGAGGCTCGTTCACGAGCATGAGCAGAACCTTGCCTTTAACATCCACTCCTTTGTAGTCGTTCCAGTTATATTCCGGGGCGGAAATCCCGTAGCCGACAAAGACAATCGGAGCGTCGACCAGGGACTCGGGGTTTTGCGATTCATCGGTTGCAACGAATTCGTCGCGATACTTCAGGTTCATGGCTTCGCCGGTATCTGGAACCAGCGAGAAAGTGGTGGCTGGCTGTGTTTCGATTCCAACCATGGGGACTTTTTGCAGATAGGTGCCATGGTCTCCGGCGGGCTTGAGGCCATAGAGGGCAAATTGCGTGCCGATGTATTCTGCGGCAAGATCGCCGCCACGTTGCCCGGTACCTCGCCCTTCCAGCAAATCGTGCGAAAGGAAGCGCACCTGCCAGCGAATGTGTTCTGGATCAATCGTCTTCATCGCCGCAAACGCGGCTGGCGGCAGAGTCACGGAAGGCGTTTTGCCGTTTGAGGCAGGAGCAGCGAAGCAATTACTGGCTATCACACCCAACAGCACGAACACCAACACGATGGACTTACCCATTCCACTCTCCCGGGAACACGAATGACGTCTAATTTGTGAAACGCTTTATTGTACGCAAATGTTTCGAGGAGTGGGGAAATTCGCAAGGGATTGCCGAGGCTTGTTTTGATTCCTCCCGCGACCGCGGGATCAGTTTTTGGACCCTCAACCAAAGCGGAAGTCGGAGATTTTTTCTTCGGGCCGGAGGATCAGCGTAGGCGGCATCTTGCCCGCATCCGCCATTTTCTGGCTAACTGCTTCGAAGTCTTTCTTATTCCATCCCACCGAGGAAACTTTGATCGTTCCGCCCTTTGCAATCCAGAACAGCGAAGGAACATTTGTCAGCCCGTAGGAGTTGGAAACTGCGTAAGTCTTTGTGTCGTCGAGTAAAACGGGGAAAGTAATACCAAGTTTATTGTTAAACGAATCGGTGTCTTTCTTGGTATTTTGCGAAACCCCCACCAGTGTGACCCCTTGATTCTTGTAGACCCGGAACAAGCGCTCATAAAGCGGAAAAGCATACTGGCATACCGGGCAAGAAACTTTGAAAAACGCCAACGCGACGGGGCCTTGGGCAAGAGCATCCTTGAACAAGAAATCCTTGCCATCGGCTGCAGGAAGCGTGAATTCTGGAGCTTGAGCTCCGACCGCCAACGTAACCATTCTTTCTCCTGTGTCTTTCGAACCCAACAGCCAACTTCGCAGGGACATAACACCCTCCCGCAGTGACGGCAGCAATTTCTCAATCCAGAATTTGCGCCGCTTTCAAAATCTTACGCGCCAAACCGGTCAGTGGAATCGCATGCAGCTGATCAACCGGAATCCTTCGTCCCGGTTTTTTCCCGTTACTGAGCGTCTCGCGCACTACTCTTACATCGTAATCCGTCGCCATAATTCCGTGCTTCAGTTTAAGCCAGACTGTTGGAGATGCAACTCCTGTCGCACCTTCGGGCACGACGATTTCCGGCAACTCCCACATGTCCGGCATGACGGACACGTCTTTGGAGCGCTGCGCCAGCCTGATTTTGCCATTCCTGTGATCCAGAGAATAGAACACAGTAGTCTTAGAGAGCTTGGCAGACTTGGCACCCCCGGGCAAATTGCCGCGTTTTGTACAAAGCTTCACTACGGGGCAGCGCAAGCATTTTGGTTCGCCGGGAACGCAAACCGTGGCACCAAGCTCCATCATAGCTTGATTGAAATCGCCGGGTCGTTTCGAGCTGACCAGATCTTCCGCATGCGCCCAAACCTCTTTCACGGGCAAGCGGCGTCCCAACAACCTGTCTACCACGCGCTTCACGTTGCCATCGACCACGGCAGCTTTCTCGCCGAAAGCGATGCTGGCGATGGCTGCCGAAGTGTAACGACCGATGCCCGGCAGTTCGCGCCAGGCTTCTGCTGTCTGGGGAAACTTGCCACGCAAATCTTGCGCGATGGTTCGTGCAGCATGGTGGAGGGCGCGGGCTCGGCGGTAGTATCCGAGACCGCTCCATGCAGCGAGAACTGCTGGTAGAGACGCTGTCGCCAATTCTTCCACATTCGGAAATAGCTTCAGGAATAGATTGTACTTTTCAATCACCGCTGCAACCCGCGTCTGTTGCAGCATAATTTCCGAGAGCCACACGCGGTAAGGATCGCGATCCTTGCGCCACGGCAAGTCGCGCTTGTTCGCGTCATACCACTTCAGCAACGCGCGCCGGAAGACTGCGCGGGATTTCGAATCGTCCAGCATATTTTCGCGAGACGTGCCTTTGCTGCTTGATTTCGGACGCGCAACCATTTCTTCGATTTTAGAGAGTGGCGCTTTGATCGGCAACTCGGGCGGATCGAGTTTGCATGCGCTTCCCAGTGTGAACCACGCGAGAACCCGGCCAACGATCAGCCTACTCAACGTCTAAACCCCTTAAGATCGAAGAAAGGACTCAGCAAAGAGCATGCAGCACGAACGCGAAGGAGTAGACTTTGGGAAGTTCTTCCGGAGGTCATTCTATGCAGGACTTCAGCCAAAAAGTCGAAGACACATTTCGCAAAGTGGAGGAACGGATCCACGAAGCGGCTCCCCATGTGAACCAGAAGGTTACCGAGGCAGCCGAGCGCGTCGAGAAAGAGGCGCAGGAATTGATTGCCTACCTCAATGCGGAGGTCGTGCCTGCAATTCGAACCAACTCGACGAAAGCCATGCGGGTGGCTTCGGAAAAATTGACCAAGCTGGCGGATTATTTAGAGCAACACGGAAAGAGTTGAGCAACGGGTCTACTCTCGCAATGTGTCGACTTGCTGCTGTGCTGGTTGCAGTGCTGTTTTTTGGTTCCTGCGGAGGCAGGAAGACCGCGCGGGTCAATGTTCCACGACCGCCTGAGCCGCCTCCGGCTACCCAGTCCCCGAGTTCGACTGCGCACTCGGTCCCGGCAAAGCCTGCGCCCACGACTCGAAAACAGGCAGGAAGCGGAGCCGAGTCTGCTACTGGTTCCATTTCAGAAACAGATAGCTTTGGGATTTCGCCGGATGCGCAACCAATCTTTGTGCAAACTGGTACGGCTAGCTGGTACGGGCCGCCTTATCACAACCATCGGGCGTCCAATGGCGAGATTTTTGATATGAACGCCATGACCGCGGCACACCTTACGCTGCCGCTTGGCTCGATCATCCGCGTAACGAATGTTAAGACTGGCGGCTCCGCGCTGGTACGCGTTAATGATCGTGGCCCGTTTGTGGAAGGCCGCATTCTCGATCTCTCCATGGCTGCTGCTAAGAAAATTGATGTATGGCGAGCCGGCGTAGCGCAGGTGAAGGTTGAGGTATTAAAAGCTCCCGCACCACTCGATACCGGCGGTCGCTGGTGCGTGCAGATAGGATCTCTGGAGGAAGAAAACGCGGCTGCGAAATTACAGGAGCATTTGCAGCGCCGGTACCACACTGCGCAGGTGACAAAATTCCTGAGCCCGGTTGGAGTATGGTGGGTGCGCATCCGCGTCGCTCAAGATGATCGCGAACGGGCAGAGCAACTGGTGCGAGAAACGCAGACGGACGAAGGTTCGGTGTTCCTGGTGCGGCTGGATTAGCTCGTGTGGCGGCGGAGCTTGCTCCGTTGAGGCGTATCTGAAGGATCATCCATGAAACTCCGTTTTCTTTGTGCTGCGGCTATCCTCGCGTTGGGCGTAAGCCAGTCTCCAGCCACAAGCGCACAGACATCGACTTCTTCGTCTGTAGCGCAGATTTCGCAAGCGTCACCAGCTCAGAAAATCACGGCTTACACGCTTCCACCGGAGCGCTACAGGAAAGCGCATGAACTCACCCGCGCGTTCTTTCACCTGAATCTATTTAGTTTTTTCTACGGACTTGCGGTCTTGTTGCTCATTCTCCGATTGGAACTCGCACCGAAGTATCGAACCTGGGCGGAACAGGCTTCATCCAACCGCTTTTTGCAGGCTCTGATATTCGCGCCGCTTCTGATTCTTACTATCGACGCGCTCCAACTCCCCCTCGGCATGTATGGGCATTGGCTCTCCCACAGCTACGGACTGTCCATTCGGGGATGGCCCAGTTGGTTCCTGGACTGGGGTAAGGCAGAGGTTGTCTCCGCGCTGGTGGCAACGGTCTTCGTGTGGATTCTATACTTCGTCTTACGTAAGAACCCGACGCGTTGGTGGCTTTACTTTTGGCTCGTTTCTTTGCCGGTTGTCGTCGCCCTCACCTTCGCGGAGCCACTGGTTTACGAACCGCTGTTCTATAAGTTCGAACCTTTAGCCAGCAAGAACCCGGCGTTGACGCAAGAACTCCAAACGCTTGTGCAACATGCCGGGGTTAGCATTCGTCCGGAGCGAATGTTTTGGATGAATGCGTCGGAAAAGACCAACGCGCTCAACGCATACGTAACGGGATTCGGGGCGTCCAAGCGTGTGGTCATTTGGGATACGACGATCACGAAGATGAGCACGCCTCAGATTGTTTCAGTTGTGGGTCACGAAATGGGGCATTACGTCCTGCTGCATATTCCGAAAGGGCTAGCTCTGAGCGCGGTCGGTCTTCTGGTGCTCTTTTATCTCGGTTTCCGCTGTATCGGCTGGGTGCTTGCGCGTTGGGGTTCGCGTTGGGGAATTCGCAGCCTCGACGATTGGGCTTCCCTTCCAGCACTGTTGCTCGTGCTCTCCGTTTTTGTCACTCTGGCAACTCCTATCGAGAGCGCAGTTAGCCGCTACTTCGAACATCAGGCCGACCAGTATGGACTGGAAGTAACCCACGGACTGACATCGGATTCCGGTCAAGTGGCTGCGCAGGCATTCCAAGTTCTAGGCGATTTGGATTTGGACGATGCTGAACCCGACCCTCTGGATGTGTTTTTGTTTTATAGCCATCCGCCAATTCGGGATCGCGTGCAGTTCTGCTTGACTTACGATCCGTGGTCGCAAGGTAGGCGGGGGGAATTTGTGAAGTAAAGTCGGACGATCTCAGTCGAACTGGGTGCCCTGTCCTTGTCGCGTTCTGCGCGACAGGGCGTGGGGTTTAGCTCGTCAGGTCAAGACCTCCGCCCTGTCCCTCTGAAAAGCGAGGGACAAGGACGGGGCACCCTTGCCACTGGTTCCACTTTGCACTCACGATCACCCAGGTGCTATGTTTTCTTCCATGACCGACTGCCTATTCTGCAAAATCATTCGCGGCGAAATTCCCGCCAAGAAGGTTCACGAAGACGAGCACACATTCGCGTTCGAGGATATTTCCCCTCAGGCTCCCACGCATGTCTTGATTGTTCCAAAAAAACATATCCGCGGTTTGAAGGAAGCAGTGCAGGAAGACGCCGAACTAATTGGACACTTACAGCTAGCAGCGGCAAAGATTGGGCGACAGCGGGGAATTGAGGAAGGCTACAGGACGGTGTTAAACGTTGGCCCGAAATCCGGCCAGTCGGTATTTCATCTGCATCTGCATTTGCTGGGCGGGAGGGATTTGTTGTGGCCGCCGGGATAAGAGAAGGAGCAGATTCCTCACGATAGAGCCGTTCGGAATGACAAACTTCAGCAGGTTACTTCTTTGCTAGAGATTTTTCCACTTTCAGATCAATCCACTTTAGGAATTCGGCTGCGCCGTTTCCTCCACTTCGTCGGCAGCTCCGTGGCGACGCAGCAGTTGCGGCAAGTTTTGCGAAAACGCCGAACGCGGCACCACCATGTCGCAGCCCGCTTCTTGCGCTTTCATCTTCAGCTCGCCTTGCACATGCGACAGGAATCCGATGAAGCTGGTTCCCTTTTTCAGCTTGGTTTTGAGCTTGGGAATCATGGTGAGCGGCTTGATGTTGGCGTTGTTGAGGTCGAAAATCAGCAGAGAAGGTTTCTCTTCGCCGTTTTCCTTGATCTTGTCGAGCAGGTCTTTTTCCGTCTTCACGAATTCGACCTTGACATTCATCTTGCGCGCCGTCTCTTGAATCTTAGCCAGGAAGAACAGGTCTTCCACAAAGGCAAAAATCCTGGACTTAGCATCTTGCAGCCCGGGAACCGGATCGGGATCGTTCTGCATATAGGTCGAGGAAAACCCGGGACGCCCCTGCCGCCGTCCGTTGCCGTTGTCGCTTTGGGCGGCGCGGTAGCTGTGATCCATGGGGGCCGTATAAATTCCACCGGGATTGTTTTGGCGATTGTGGCGGTCCTGGCGTTGTTGATTGCGGCCCTGGGGTTCGCCGTTTTGGCTGGCCGGACGACGTCGACGACGACGCCCCTTTCCGGCGGGGCCGGAAGAGTGGTCTCTCGGATTCATAGGTTTCTCTGTTTGATCAAGGTTGTACTTCTGCGGCCTGTTTTACAAGCCTTTTCGGGTCTGATGTTCACCCAGCCACCACAGCATGCAGCGCATCACGCACAAAGTTCTACGCTTAGTCCATTTTGGTGTGGCTTAAAGCCAGTTCTGATTGCCTAGTCTTTTAAGCTTTTGCCTGTCCAAAGCGCTTGCCGCTTGTGCGCGAGAGGGCCAGCACGGGAGCGTGGCCATTGGGAACAAATCGATGTTACTCACATCGGGCGTTTCCGCGCAAGTGCCTAGAGTCACCTAAGGCAAGAAATCTGTGAAAATCGTGTACTAGTGGTGGGAAACTACAGCCTTTCACCCCTTATGGCTGGCATGCCTCTTTGGCCCAGGCTGCAGCCTGCCAGTAAAGAGAAGACACCTGTTCGTCCTCTAGATGAAGCTGGGTGGCCAGTTCTTTCATCTGCAGCCAATTGCCGGATTCCTGCGCCAGCACCAGTTCAAATGGCGCTGACAACGGGCTTGCCTCGCCTAGAAGGGCGGCTTTGATGGCGTTCGAAACTGGAACTCGCTCCAACAGCTCCGCCAAGGGCAATTCAAGAATTACGTCGAGCAGCGACATGAGTCCCAGGAAGAACAGGTCTTCGCTACCGTTAGCAACTTGCGGGGCCAAGGCCTCGCAAAATTTGGCGCGGGTCAGCGCGGTGCGGATGAGTTCGGTGGACGCGCCAGCTCCAGCATGCAGCGTCACCACCAGAGCAACCCATTTCCGAATCTGCTTCTCTCCCAGAACGGCGAGGGCATGGCGTATAGAGCGAATTTCTGCGTGAAAGAAAAATGCGGAGGAATTTAGATAGCGCAGCAGGCGGTAGCACAATGAAGCATCCGTTTTAATCTGTCGCTCCACTTCTTCCATATCCACCGAAGGCTGGGAAACTTCGCGCAGCAACTGGAGTGCATGAATCTGCAAGGGGGAAATCGCACGCGTGTGCAGAATCACGGGCTTCTGGAAGAAGTAGCCTTGGAAATAGTGGCACCCGAGGTCGAGAGCGGTTTGGAAATCTGCCGGCGTCTCAATCTTTTCCGCCAAGAAGACCAAGTTTGGTCGGTTGTGATCCTTCATGATCTGGCGGCATTGGGCTGGCGTCACCGCCATCCAATCCACTTTGATCATGTCCGCCAGAGGAATGAGTGCGCTGCGCGGATCGTTGGCAATGAAATCGTCCAGCGCGAGGCGGTAGCCTGCGCTTCTCAGTTTTTTGCAAGCCTCGACGACTTCATCATCCGGCGGGACTGTTTCCAGAATTTCCAAGACAACGTGCTCCCGAGGGAGCAGCGTCATGTACTCGTTGAGCAGGGTATCCCGCGTGCAATTGATAAAAGCAATGCTTTTTTCGCAGAGAAATTCAAGTCCCATCAGTAACGTGCTGTCCAGTGTAGTTTTACACGCCAGGTCGGCATCGGTCGCTCCGAAGCTGTTGACCCAGCTATCGCGAAATAGCAACTCATAACCAAACAGCCGGCGCTGACGATCAAAAATCGGCTGGCGCGCGACAAAGCGCACTCCTTGCGGCGTCGGCGATTGCGGGGACGGAGCGGCAGCGGCATTCGACAAGGCAGGCGACCTCGTATTGCATCATCGGCGCGGAATTCCTGTACTGTAGTTCGCGGTGTCAGTTCCATACCTTTGTGCATCCACCGTTTGTGCGTCGAGCCCGTTGCCAAACTCGGCGCACTCGCCCCGTCAGTCGGAAATCTTCCGCTAACTCCCTTGCATCCAGGGTGATAGACTGATGTCAGGAATTTCAGAACAAAGCAGCAATGTGACTTCCACTCGCGCTCTTGCGTCTTAAGTGGAGGATATGTGTCTGTCACAGCAATCCCGTCAGTATTTGCAAATAAATCTCATTTTAGGAATCAACCCTATGAAACGTTTGGCTCTAGTTTTGTCTGCAACCCTGCTCGTTTCCCTCGCCGCTAATGCGGAGACAGTCACGCTCAAGAATGGTGACCATATCACCGGAACCGTCGTCAAATCGGATGGCAAAACGCTAGTCGTAAAGACCGACTACGCTGGCGATCTCACCCTCACTTGGGCTTCGATTAACAATCTTTCGTCCGACAAGAAGCTCTTTGTCGCAACTCCGGATAAGAAGATGGTTTCCGGAACCGTTGCTACCCAGGACGCTGACCTAGTCGTGACCACGGGATCGGGCGTCGTACATGTTCCCAAGGCTTCCGTGGGCGTGATCCGCTCTGAAGCGGAAGAAGCCGCCTATCAGTCGTCTTTGCACCCCTCGCTCAGCCACAATTGGGCTGGCGGGCTGAATTTCGGTTTTGCGCTGGCTCGCGGCAACAGCAAGACCAAGAACCTCAACCTGGGCTTCAACGCGGCGCGTGCGACGAACAACGACAAGATCACGATGTACGCGAACTCGATTTATTCAACCAACGACAAGCTCCTTAGTCCGGCGAACATCACTGCCAAAACCATCTTTGGCGGCATCCGCTATGACCACAATATTGCGCCACGCTTGTTTGTGTTTGGAGGCGGTGACTTCACAACAGACGATTTGCAGAGCCTCAACCTCCGCTCCATCCTGAGCGGCGGTCTCGGCTTCCACGCCATTAAGACAGACCACACGACGCTGGACTTCCTCGGCGGCGCGAACTATACGCGGGAAAGCTATGGGTCATCGCCAACGCTTACTCGTACTTACGCTGGGCTGACTCTCGGCGACGAACTCAACCACAAGTTGGGCGCGGCCTCGCTCTTCACGCAGAAGTTTTACTACTATCCGAACCTGAACAACGGCGGCGGGTACCGGACTGCCTTAGACGTAGGTTTCTCCACCAAACTGAACAAATGGCTGGGATGGCAGACAGACTTCGCCGATCACTACACCAGTAATCCTGCAGGACTGAACCTGAAAAACGATGTACTGTTTAGCACTGGCCTGAACCTGACTTTCACCCACTAGACTGCTTTTGCTTTGTTGCGAACGCTCTAGTTCTTCTTCCCAAATAACCCGCCGAGCACGTCGGCAACTCCCTGGCCCGGCTTCTTCCCTTTGGTCAGATTCCCTGCCAGATTCCCCAAAGCTCCTTGCGCCATTCCCGCGACGGCTCCGCCCATGTCTGGCACAAATTTCGGATCGGCTGTCGTTCCCTGAATACGAAATGGAATTCTCTGTCCCTTCCCGCCACCGCCACCAAGGAGTCCGCCAACCGCGCTCGTCAATCCGTTGGAAGCACTCAGCGCAGCTACCATCTTGAAATCGAGATTGTTCTCCGCCGACATGGTTCCGCCGCCCGTTACCGTCCCGAGCGCAGGCATCACTAAATCGATAGCTTCCGCGCGAATCCCCTCGGGCGCTACGCGGACGTTCGACGTGAATTTCTGGATCGAGGTATCCGGACCCGACTTCGCGCCCGTCAGGGCTGAAATCGCCGACATCTTCGATCCGAGGTCGAAACCAGCCAGTTTAGCGCTATAAAGGCCGATATTGCCCACCGTAACTAGGCGATCCGTTGGACCTTCGGCATTCAGGTTCGCGCTAAGCGTCCCCTGCTGCAGGAAGGAGCCCTTTGGCAACACGACGCCCAACGCTGGCAGGAACGACTGCAAATCCTGCACTGGCATGTTCTGAGCATTGATTTTCATATGAAGGACGGGGGATTCGCCCTTCAAGTCGTAGGTTCCCACGAGATGCGCGACAGCGTTTCCGATCTTTACCGTTCCTTCTTTCAGAATGCCCGCACTGCGGCGCAAATCGTAGTTGGAATCAAAATCTACATTAACGGGAACACCGGATGGCGCGCCGCCTTTGCGTACCTGGAGCTTGTTCAGCTTTGCAGTGCCTTGGGCATGAGCATCGCCATCTTTCGAGGAGATGGAGCTATTGAAATCCATCGTTCCCGCAATACCGGTGCTGGCATCAACGAAGCCCGCGCCGCCAAGGTCCATTCCATTGATCGTGATCTTCGCATTCAGCGGGCTAAGCGATGCGTCTTTGCTGTCAACCGGACCAGCTTTACCTTCCACTTTCAGATCACCACCGCCGGGGAGTTTCGCGGTCAGCGAAAATGGAACCAACGACGTCGCGGAAACATCAAACGCTTCAAGGTGTAGGTTGCCATAGACGTGACTCTTCGAAGATGTCGTCGATTTGACCGTGACCCGACCATCGGTCAGTTCTAGCTTCTTGATGCTAAGATCGGGCGTTCCACCGCTGGATTCTCCGGCAGCCTTTGGAGCGGACTTGGCATCCGACGTAGCCAAGGAAGAAAAGTTCCACTTCCCCTCGCCATTCTTGATCAACGCAACTTCCGGCTTCTCAATGGTCACACCAGTGACATGCAGGGCACGAGAAAAGATCAGCGGCATCACTTCGACACCCACTTTGAGCGACTTCGCCGTCAGGAAAGCCGACTTGCTGAACGCCGGATCGTCGGCAATCGTCAAATCGTCGGCTCCGAGCGAGCCGGAGAACAGCGACAAACTCAGGTTCCCAAATGTAACGGGACGCCCCAGCGCCGCACTCAGCTTCTCTTCGATAGTGGGCTTAAACTGGTTCGGACTAAGGAAAAATGGGATCGCAATCAACGCCAGCACCAAAATACCGACACCGATAAGAACGTACTTCAAGATTCCCTTCATAGATCCCTCCTGAGAAAAGGCGTAAAACTAAGGGTATTCCTAGACGGGAGAAAAGCATAGCACGAGATGCGAAGCGAGGAAGTACGATGTTAGTGGATTCCAATTGCGCATGTCTTCTGAACAACCCAAGCTGGACGCCATAGCGGCCTATGACCTGATTGCACCCGGGTTTCGCGAGCTCAGCGAGCGACGACGCGCGTATCTGGATGCAGTGGAGGCGCTGGTCATCAGCCGAGTCCCGAAACACGCTAAATCCCTGCTGGACGTGGGCGCCGGAGATGGATGCCGGGCGCTTAAGATTGCCGAGGCGGTGGGCATTCGCGAAGTCGTCCTCGCTGAGCCCAGTCCCGGAATGCGTGCATTGATCCCGTCGGCATATGAAACCTGGGACGCAGACATGGAAGCCTTGCCGAGTGGCAGGAAGTTCGATGTCGTGCTGTGCCTGTGGAATGTTTTGGGCCATGTGCCCACGGAACATCGCGTGAACGGGCTCAAGAATCTGGCGCGTCTCTGCACCGACGGAGGCGTGATTTTTCTGGACGTTCTGAATCGCTACAATATCGCAGAATGCGGCCCGCTGACGGTGATAGGGCGGCGGTTGAGGGATACCCTCCTGCCTTCGAAACGCAATGGAGACGTAGACGTGAAGTGGATTGTCGACGGGCGCGCAGTTCAAACGGATGGCCACACTTTTACGGCCGAAGAAATGAATGGACTTTCAGAACGGGCAGGACTTTCTGCGATAGAACACGTCGTACTGAACTATCGAACGGGAGAGAGACAGAGTCGGCTTAGCGCCGGGAGCTTCTTCTATGTTCTGCGACCGATCCGCTAAAACAAGTCACTGCGATAAGCGAACCACCAACTGACGAACCCAATGGGAATGGTAGCGAAAAGTGCCCACCAGATAGGTAGAGCGAAATCGGCGGCAACGCCAAGAACCGTGAACGAAAGCCAGAAAACTTTGCGCTGCATGGGTCCATTCTAGGCCAAACTTCGCTGAATCCTACGGATTCGTTAGGTCATGGCCTACTGGCGCTGCTTCGGTCAATTCAGTCCAGAAGCTCCGTCAACACGCTACAGACCTCGTTCACCTCGGCTTCGGTTATACCCACGAAAAATGGCAGCGCCAGGACTCGCTCAGCCCCGGATTCCGTCAGAGCCAGCGATCCGGCTTGGCGGTATTTGCCGAGAAGCACTGGCTGATTATGCAGCGCAGCAAAATAACGGCCTGCGCCGATGCCGCGATCCAACAAGCCTTGCCAGACGCGGTCGCGATCAGTTCGGCCAAAATTTGGCGCTAGCTGAATCACGTAAGCGAACCAGCTGATGCGGCCGTAGGGGCAATCGATGAGAGGTCGTAGAACTGCTGTGTAACCGCTAAGGCGGGCGTCGTAGAGTCGCGCCAGCCGCTCTCTCGTTTGCAACATTTCTTCGATGCGACTCAACTGCGCTGTTCCAAGTGCGCAATTTATGTCCGAAATGCGGTAGCTGTAACCGACTTCTACATGCTGTGCCGCCCAATCGAGCGAATCGTCCTTTGCCTGGCTGCGGAGCACCTTGGAACGACGCGCCATTTCAGGCTTGGAAGTTACGAGTACGCCTCCCTCTCCCAGGGTGATTTGCTTGTTCGGATAGAAAGCGAACAGGCCCGCATCACCGAACGTTCCGACGCGCTTACCGCGAACCTCCGCTCCTAAAGCTTCGCAGGCATCTTCAATTAGCGCCAGCTTGTGCTTACCCACAACTTCGCAGATGGTATCCATTTCCGCCGGGTACCCGAACGTGTGCACGACGATGAGGCGCGCCTCGAATTGGGCAGACGACGGTGGTGATTGATGGGGTGGAGGAAGACACGCGGCTAGCGGCAACGCGGCTGGTGCGGGGGATTAATGTGCTGGGGTTCCCTGCCCTTTCGATTCCGACGGGTGTGGATGAAGGGGGGATGCCGCTGAGTTT